>CAYXXQ010000021.1:0-10755 GCA_964469075.1 uncultured Rhodobacter sp. | reverse complement strand
GCCTGATCTATGTAGGCCGCCAATGTGGTTGTATCCCTTTCGGCCAAAACCTTGGGGATTTCCTGGTACTTGCCATATTGCAAGCTTCGGGCGGTCATCTGGAAATCCCAGCCGGGATAGGTTCGGTCTGGGAAAACCCCCACCATCGCCGCGCGCCGGATGAGGGAGAACGCCCGCGCGTTTTCGACCGGATCATAAAGATACCTGGCCGTGTTTTCGCGCACGGACCCGACAAGCGGTGCGGTGCCTTTTGAGACATGGCTGAACAGGCCACCGTTAAAAAACGCGACCTGGCCGGTGCAGGCCATCAGGTCGGGATCGGCTGCCAGCACTGCGTGGGTTTCTTCGATGAACGCGGGATACCAGCGGTCGTCGGTCGGGGCGAAGGCAAAATAGGGCGCGGTTGTGGTGTCAAAAGTGCGCTGAAAGCTGCCGCGAATATCCACCCGATCAGCAAACTTTATCAGCTTTATGCGGGGGTCTTTCCGGGCATAAGCCTCGGCGATTTCTGCGGTGCGGTCGTCTGAGGCGTTGTCGCAGATGACCAGTTCGAAATCGGTAAAGGTCTGCGCCAGAATATCCTCGATCGCGCGGGCGATGGTTTTTTCGGCGTTTAAGGCCGGCATTCCAAAAGATACTTGCGTCACCTAAGCCCGGCCCTTTTCATGCGTCACGCGATTTGGCACGGCTATGAGCGGCCAACTGGGATTCACTTTAAGCGCCGGGGCAGGCCAAGTACAGGTCTGTGCCAGCATCGCGATCCTTATCATCCCCTAGTCCAGCAAGGCCCGCAGCGTTGTTGCCAGGTCAGTCAGACTGTAGGGTTTGTGCAGGATGGTGTGGCGGGTTCTGGCCTGAGCGTTGCCGGCTTGGCCATTGCTGGCATAGCCGGTTGCCAGCAGGATCTTGAGGCCCGGGTTGATGTCAAGGGCCTGATCGGCGACCTCAAACCCGGTCATGCCGCCGGGCATGACGATGTCCGACAGCACGAGGTCGATCTGGTCATTGGCCCTCAGGATTTTCAGGGCGGCGGGGCCGTTATCGGCGGCCAGAACGGTGTATCCCAGCCCCTCCAGCCGGGTCACGGTCAGGCGCTTGACGCGCTGATCGTCTTCCACCACCAGGATCGTTTCGCTGCCGGTTGCGGGCTTGCCGCTGTCGGTTTGAACCGTGCTGTCCTGGTCGTTTTCAAGGGCTGGTGGCAGGTAAAGCGTCACGGTCGTGCCGAGGTCTTCTTCGCTGTAAATCGCGACATGGCCGCCGGATTGTTTGGCAAAGCCGTATACCATGCTAAGGCCCAAGCCTGACCCTGCGCCGATGCCTTTTGTGGTGAAAAAGGGGTCAAACACATGTTCGATCACCTCGGCGGACATGCCGGTGCCGGTGTCGGTGACCGACAGGGCGACGTAGGGGCCGGGCTCAACGTCGATCTGGGCTTCGGTGTAATCCTTGTCCAGCACGATGTTTCGGGTCTTGAGGGTCAGGGTGCCGCCTTCGGGCATCGCGTCGCGGGCGTTTATCGCGAGGTTCAGGATGGCGTTTTCGATTTGGCCAGGATCAGTCAGGGTCGGGCGCAGATCGCCTGCAAGATCGGTGACCACCGTGATCTGACGGCCAAGCGTGCGGTCCAGCAATGCCTTCATCGAGGTGACAAGCTTGTTCAGTGATACGGTTTCCGGCGCCAATGCTTGCTTGCGGGAAAAGGCCAGCAACTGGGCCGTCAGCTTGGCACCAAGGCCTGCTGCCTCCAGGGCTTCGCTGAGAAGTTCGGGTTTGGGGAAGTCCTCCAGCCGCATTTCCAGCAGTTCTAGGTTGCCGATGATGACGGTCAGAAGGTTGTTGAAATCATGGGCCAGCCCGCCGGTCAACTGGCCAACGGCCTCCATCTTCTGGGCGCGTTGCAGCGCTTTGCGGCGTTTCACGTCATCGGTCATGTCATGCAGGATGCCGGTGAAATACCGTGCGTTGTTCATCTGATACTCGGCCACTGTCAGGCGGATCGGCACTTCGGTGCCGTCCTTGTGCAGGGCGGACAGTTCGCGCCCGATGTCGATGATCTTTTTCTCGCCGGTTTTTAAGTAATGCGCCAGGTAATCATCGTGGTTTTACTGATGTGGATTTGGCATCAGCATTTTGACGTTCCTGCCAACCACCTCGTCGGCGACATAGCCTAGAATGGCGGTTGAGGCCGGGCTGAAACTGCCGATGATGCCGCTTTCGTCGATGGTGATGATCGCGTCCGGGGCGGCGTTCAAAATGGCACTCAGGCGGGCTTCGCGGTCTTCCAGACCGTGCTGGCTGCGCTGGCGGTCGGTCACGTCTTCCACGGCCAGCAGGATCAGCTTGCCGCCGTCTGTTTCTGCTTTTATCTCGCGCGCGTTGATCAGCATGATCCGGTCACCCAAACCGGCAACGCTGGTCTGAAACTCGTAGGCTTCGACGGTGGTTTTATCGGGCAAGATGCCTTCCAGAAGCTGGCGTAAGGCGGGCCGGTCCCATTGGCCGCCCTGCACGGCAAACAGGGATTGGCCGTGGATTTTCTCCGCAGTTGTCTGAAACATTTTCAGGAATGAACTGCCGGCACGTCGGACCCTGAACGCGGCATCCAGCACCAGCATCGGTTCGCGCACGGTATCAACGATGCTTTCGGCGAACTGCTGGGCTAGGCGCGCCTCCTGCTGGAGTTTCTTCTGCACGGTCACTTCCGAAAACGTCACGACCACGCCATCAATTCTGCCGTCCTGGGTGCGGTACGGCAGAATGCGACGGCTGAACCATCGACCGTCGTCAGACAGCACTTCGTGGTCAATCGGCACGAGGTCTTTCAGCACTTGCTTCGCGTCGGCCAGCAGGTTTTTGTCATCGCTCCGGCCAGTGATGTCGCTGCAAGGGCGGCCGACGTCATTGGTGATCAAGTTGAACAGATCACGGGTCGCGGGCGTGTAGCGCATGATGTTCAGCGCGCGATCCAGAAACAGCGTCGCAATGCCCGAGCTTGACAACAGGTTGTTCAAATCGTCGGCAAGCCGCCGTTCGTCATCGACTTTATGCTGAAGCTGGGTGTTCAGGGTGGTCAATTCTTCGTTCAGCGATTGCAGCTCTTCCTTGGAGGTTTCCAGCTCCTCATTGGTCGACTGGAACTCTTCGTTCATCGACATCGCTTCTTCGTTTGAGGCCTTCAACTCTTCCGTTGACCGCTCAAAATCGCGGACGGTGCTTTGCAATTCGTGCCGCGTCGCGTCCAGTTCCATCTGGGTCTGACGGCTGGTGTCGCGCGGGGACGGGTCGGTTTCGGATATTTCCGCCGGAAAGGGCTGATCGACAAAGGTGACAAGGACAAGATTGGCGTCGTCGATGAACATCGGATGCGCCGTAATTGCAACGGCGATGCTGTGGCCGTCGCGGTTGACGGTGCCGATGGTCGCGGTGTCGCGCCGCGTCTGCAACGCTCCGCGGATGGCGCTGCCAAGTTTGGCGCGCAAACCGTCGCGTGCCATTGCCAGCAAATCCTGGCTGGCCTCCCCGGCGGGAACTTTCAGGTATTGGTCAGCGGCCCCTTGCACGAACAGGGTTTCCATCCGGGGATTGATCAGAACCGCCGCCGGGGCATAGCGTTCGATCAGCAGTTTCTGGCTGAGATCGGCAAGACGATGGCCGCTGCTTACGGGTGCCATGCGCATCGCCGGAGGTGTCAGGCCGATGACCTGGCGACGGGTAATCGGAAACTCAAACTGGTTGTGCGGCCCCTTGCCGAGGCGTTTGTAAAGCCGGTGTTTCTTTGAGTCCGGCTGGAACAGGTTCTCGTGATTGGTCGCAGTTTCGGAGGAGCCGAGCAATAACAGCCCCTCGTCATTCAGCGCGAAATGGAACATCTGGATGATCCGTGCCTGGGCATCGGAATTTAGGTATATCAACAGGTTACGGCAGGAGATCAGATCAAGTTTGGAAAACGGCGCGTCTGCCAGAATGTTCTGATTGGCAAAAACCACGGTGTCGCGCAATTCCGGGGTGACGCCGTAGGAATGGTCTTCCTGCACAAAAAACCGGCTTAGCCGTTCGGGCGTGATATCAGCGGCAATTGCATCTGGGTAGATGCCCGCACGGGCCACCGAAAGCGCGTGTTCGTCAACGTCCGAGGCAAAGACCTGTAGCTTCACGTCCTTGCACAAGGTCGAGATTTTTTCGATCACCAATATGGCTAGGGAATAGGCCTCTTCGCCGGTGGCGCAGGCTGGCACCCAGATCCGGATCGGCTTGCCCGGGGCGCAGTTTTGCACCAGATCGCGGATCGCATTGTCAGCAAGGTATTCAAACGCCTCGGGATCGCGGAAAAACGATGTGACGCTGATCAAAAGATCGGCGCACAGCTTTTCCGCCTCGTCCGCGGAGTCCTTCAGCAAGGCCAGATAATCGACCGAGTTTTCCATATGCCGCAGCGCCATGCGCCGCTCAATCCGGCGCAGTAAGGTGCCGTCTTTGTAGAACTCAAAATTGATCGGTGTATGCGCTTTCAGGACCGTGATGATGTCAGACAGCGAGGCGCGGGCGTTGTCGCCCAGCACTTTGGGGGCCGGGCCTTGCGCGATATAAGGATGTGCTGCGTAATCCGTAAGGACCGCAGGCATTTTCGCCACCACCAGGATGTGATCGACCGAGCCTGTGGCAATCGCGCTGCGCGGCATCCCGTCATGGTTGGCTTCCTTGGGATCTTGCACCAGCACCATGCCGCCGTTTTCCTTGATGCTGCGAATGCCTGCTGTGCCGTCGCCGCCGGTGCCGGACATGATGATCGCAACCGCGCCCTGTTTTTGATCCTCAGCCAGAGAGCGCAGAAAGAAATCTATCGGCAGGCGCATGCCGCGCCGCTCGGCCGGGGGGGACAGATGCAGGATGCCGTCCTTGATGCTTAAGAACCGGTTGGGCGGGATGACATAGACATGATCCGGGGCAATCGGCTGCCTGTCGGTGGCAAGTGCAACGGTCATTTTCGTATGCTTGGCCAGCAGATCGGCCATCAGGCTTTCGTGATCGGGGTCAACATGGTGAACGGCAACAAAGGCAAGGCCGGTTTTGTCGGGCATCGCGGTAAAGAAATCGGTAAAGGCCTGAAGGCCACCGGCAGAGGCGCCAAGGCCGACCACCGGCACCAGGGCCAGTTTTTTCGGCGTCTTTGGCATTTTGGCCGCAGGTTTTGACTGACGCGTGCTTGCAGGCCTGCTGCGGGGTTTTGCCTTGCCGGACCCAGATGGCTTTTTTTGGGGGTTGGCCATCTATCTATCCCTGTGATCGCGCAAAAGGTGGATCACATCGGGCATTGCTGACCTGAACCGCCAATGGCGCCGCTGATGGGAAGATTTCCGCAACAAATCGCCATTTATCTGGCCGGAATGGTATTTCGCTGCGTCAACCAAGGTCAATCCCCAGATCCCAAGCAAATCGCGGCCTGACGTAGTTCCCCTATGCATCGGCCGGGCATTGGTGCAAAACCGGAAGCCCAACGGCCAGACCCTGCGTAATTACACCCCCTTGACCGTGCTTGCAGACCGAAGGGGCATGGATGCGAAAGGACCGCGTGTTTCAATGGGACAATTTTTAACGCATCGGATGCTGGGACAATTGACAAAGATCAAACAGGCTGTGCTCGGGCCTGATATTTTGTCCGGACAGGTCGTCAAAGCCACTCCGTTCCGGATGATTTGTCGATCGCGAACGAACCGGTCAACCGGCTGCCCTTTTTTTCCCCGGCAACAGGTTCATGCGGTTTGTTTGAGCGGCCCGGAACCCCCGTGTCCGGGCCGCTATACTTTCTGAGACCGGCAATTGATATCCGTCAGCTTTTTCCGGCAGACGGATGCTAATTTCCGGTTTGCCCAGAAACTGCGCAGGTTCTTGGCGAACGCCAACCCTGACCAACAAAGGAGGGGTGCAGATGAACGGGTTCTGGACGACAGCCCTTGACCGAATGTTGCGGGTTTTTGTGCGCCACGGCCTTCTGCGCGTGATCCTGCCGGGGGGTGAAACCTTTGATTATGGCGATGGCGCCGGCACGCCCCTGACGGTGCGGTTGCACAGTGACGCGGTGGTGAAACAGTTCGTGTGCAATCCTGAGCTTGCGCTTGGCGAAAGCTATATGACCGGGATGCTGACGATTGACGGCGACGCGTTGCAGGCGTTTCTGGCGCTGGTGGTTCAGAACGTCAATCTGGGGCCGGACAACCGCGTCTGGTGGCAAAAACCGATGCTGGCTTTGCGCACGCAGTTGCGGCGGATGACGAAAAATAGCATCGCCCCGCAGGCAAGGCGCAACGCTTCGCATCACTACGATCTTTCTGGGCAGCTTTACGCGTTGTTTCTGGATGAAGACCGGCAGTATTCCTGCGGCTATTTCACCGATCCCGACACCTCGCTGAGGCGGGCGCAGCAGGACAAGAAGACGCATATCGCGCGGAAATTGCTGGTGAAATCCGGCATGCAGGTTCTTGATATCGGTTGTGGTTGGGGCGACCCGGTTCGATGGCCGCAAGCCGGTTCCGACCCACGCGCCTGGTCCCAATGGCGACCGGCCCGGGGTTTAGGCGACGGAAAGCTGTGCGCCTTTCAGAGATTGCTGTCGCTGGTGAAGCTGTCGAGATATTCCAGATCGCAGGCCAGCACATAGCCGATGCCGCGCACGGTTTTGATCAGTTTCGGATCGGCCTGGTCGCGTTCGATCTTTTTGCGCAAGCGGGCCACCTGATTGTCAATCGTGCGGTCAAGCGGCGCCCATTCAATGCCGTTGACAAGATCCATAAGCCGTTCACGCGACAGGATCCGCTTGGGGTTGTCCAGAAACACCTTCAGCAGCTTGAAGTCTCCGCTGGTTAAATCGCAGGGCTTGCCGTCGCGATCGCGCAGTTCAAACCCATCGGGGATCGCGACAAGACCATCAAGCCGGATGGCGGCCTGGCCTTTGGGACCGGCTGCGGGTTTTGGCCCGGAGGCCGTGGCCAAGGCGGTCTGGCCCGCGCTGCGGCGCAGAACCGACCTGACGCGGGCCAGCAATTCGCGGATGTGAAAGGGTTTGGTGATATAGTCGTCTGCCCCAAGTTCCAACCCGACGACCCGGTCGATCACGTCTTCTTTGCCGGTGACCATGATGATCGGCACCAGGGAGTCCCGGCGGATCGCGCGCGCAATCTCAAACCCGTCATCGCCGCCCAATTGCAAATCAAGCGTGATCAGGTCCAGCTTTGTTTTGGCAGCAATATCAAGCACATGCTCGGCGTCATCGGCTTCAAGCACGGTGAAGCCTTCGCCCTCAAAACAATTGCGTAAAAGGGTGCGGATTGCCTTGTCGTCATCAACCACTAATATCGTCGGGTGCTTCACGTTTCCCCCTTGAAGACCTTTAGATCAAGTGACTTCCCCGCTGTGATCAGCGCGGGGCCAGGGTGGCCGACCCACCCTCTGCGATACAAAATGTTACACTTTGATACGTCTGCTATACGTCTGTTGCGACAGTTGATCCCCAAATTGCTAGTTAACGCAATAGGAGATTCTTATGTACGCGACAATCCCTGCAGAATATTCAGATCACCAAAAAACGCCGCTGATGTCCGGGCTGAAGCCCCAGAAAATCACCCGCAATTTCAAAACCGGCAGCTATTTGTTCTGGGAAGGCGACGAGGCGGAAAGGGTCTATCAGGTCGTCAGCGGCGTGCTGCGCCTGACCCGGGTGATGGAAAACGGCCACCGCCAGGTCATGGCTTTTGGCTTTCCTGGCGACATCATCGGATTTCCCAAAGGCCGCAAACATCAGACCGATTGCGATGTGCTTTGCACCGCCGAGGTTATCCCGCATCGCCGGGAGATCCTGGAAAATGGCAGCCTGGATATTGTCCTGCATCAGGTGTTGCTGCGCGCGGCCTTGAACGAGATCAGCACGATGCAGGATCACTTCATGATGCTGGGCTGCAAATCGGCGGTTGAAAAGGTTGCGACCTTCCTGTCGGCCATCGCCCACAGACTGGGGGAGCCGCTGGGCCCTTACACCCGCATTGCCCTGCCGATGAGCCGGGCTGACATCGCCGATTTTCTGGGCCTGTCGACCGAAACGGTCAGCCGAACGATCACCCAGTTGCGGAAATCACGGCTGATCGCGCGGGAGAACAATCACAACATCATCCTGCTTCAGCCCGCGGCCCTTTTGGCGCTGTCTGAAGGTGGGGATGCCGCCCTCGCAGCCTAAGGGCTGACCGGATGAACCTGTGGGTTGGTCGGCATCCGGCAGGTTGGCCCTGACATCTTCGACCTCACCAATGGAAATGTGGTTGTTGATCAGTTTGAACACCGTGGTGATGTCTTCGGCACCGCGATAATCCTGCACCTCGCCGATATGCTTTTGAATACCGTTAATGAACGCCTCCTGATGGCGGGCCTTGATCGGGGCGTTTTTGGGCACCCAGCCTTCATAATACATCCCCCGGATCAGCATTGGCAGTTGCGCTGAAAACTGCGCGGTTTCGTCGACATTCAGGTGATCGCGGATCGCGTGCAGCGTGGCGCGCAACAGGCGCAGCGCATCGCGTGGGTTGAGCCAATCCAGCCGCTCGGTCAGTTCCTTGATCCATTCATGGGTCAGATGAACGGTGTGGTCGATAACCTCTAAGCCTTGTGCTGACATGGTGTGCTCCTGCCTTATGGCGATCAGTTTCAGGTCTTGGGAGCGGGTTTGGGTGCGGGTTTGGCAGCAGGCTTGGCCGCGTCCTGGCCGGGTTTTGTGCCCATCAGCCAGCGCAGCAGCATATTGGTCATCGCGCCAATCCCCAGCAATACCAGTGTGAAGTTCACAACCCAGCCAATGAACGGGATGAAATTCAGGATGGCGACGGCGACCACAGCCACGCCAAGCGCGATCAGGCTGGCGGTTCTGGTGGGCGTTGTCGTGCCGCCAAACGCCTGCCATATCCGCAGACCGACTGCATATGCTGCAAGCGCATAGCCAAGGGTCCAGACCAACACTGTCACCAGCACCACGATCGGCACAAACGGCAGGCCAACAATCGTCATGGCGGTGATCGGCACCATGCCAAACAGCACCGAAAGGCCAACGACGCCAATCAGAAAGGTGGTGCCCGGACGCTCCCAGATCGAAGCGCGCAGGCGCTCCACCGGCTTGGGCAGAAAGGTCAGGAACATCGCCCCGAGTATCAGGAAAAACGCCAGCGATATCAGAAATCCGGCAAACATCGTGCCATAGCCCGGCATCCCCGGATAGTCGGCGCGGTCCCAGCTTTCGCGCGCGGCAATAACCGCATCCATGCGCGACATCTTCTCATAGGTCACGCGCACCGCATCAATCACCCGGGCAGGCGGATCCATCTGGTTTGGCGAGGCATATGTCAGCTTGCCAACGATCACCGCATCCGGGCCATAGGTGATCTTTTCGGCCATGATCAGGGCGTCGCCGTCAATGCGGGAATTCAGGATAACCTCATACCCAAAGGCCGTCAGCGCGCCGCCCACCGGGCCGTCGATTGTCAGGGTCTGCCCCATCAGCCGGGCATTGCCCGCCGTCTTGTTGCTCGGCGCGCTGCGCACCGAAAATCCGAACGCCGTCAGATCCTGTGCGACCGCCCCCCTTAACGTGACAGAGGCCCCGGCGGCGTAAAGATCGCCGCTGGTTTTGGTTTCGATCATCACGTCAAAACCGGCCGCGTGCATGTCGCCTTCTGTGGCACCCGTCAGGGTCAGCGAGGATCCGGCGACAAAGGCATCGTTTTGCGCGTCCATGTTTTCGGAAATGCCCGATCCGGCAATAAACGTATCGCCACCATTGGTCTGGCGCACTGTGTCAGCGGCGAGGGGGGCAGCGGTCAGGCTTGAAAACAGAAGTACAAGTACCAGGGCGAAACGCGACATAGGGCCGATCCTTTGTTAGGTGATGACCCCACCTGTCTAAAGAGTTTTGCGGCTATGGAATTGACGCGGATCAATCTTGGGGCGCTGGCGGGCGAACTTTTGGGGCCGGGGCTTAGATTATTCGCCGCCCTCGCCGGATCAACGCGGTGACGTCGCAGGGCCGAAAAGGCTTGTTCGCGCCGTCCGATGATAAGACAATGGCCCCAAGGTTGTGGCCACGTGGGATCAGGCGGGGCGAGCCTTTGGGGGACAGGTTGCAGGTGCAGCCGAATTAAAGGGTTGAACGTATGGCAAGCACGATCATACCAGTTCCGGATTTTGATCTGGTTGTGTTTGGGGCCACGGGCGATCTGGCGCAGCGCAAGATTTTTCCGGGACTTTTCCACCGGTTTCTGGTCGGACAGATGCCGCCTGAAGCCCGGATCATCGGCTCAGCCCGAAGCGATTTATCGGCGGCTGCGTTTCAGGACCAGGTGCGCGCGTCCCTGGCGGCGCATATTGAAAAGGCCGGTCCGGGGGCGGATGTTATTGCTGCCTTTCTGGCGCAAATCGACTATGTGCAGGTGGACGCCAAAGGTTCTGACGGCTGGGATGCGCTGGCGCAATCGCTGCGCCCAGATGTGATCCGCGCCTTTTATCTGTCTGTCGGCCCGTCCTTGTTTGCCCCGATTGCCGGGAAGCTTAGCGCGCATAACATCGCCAGCGCCGACAGCCGGATCGTGGTTGAAAAACCCTTTGGCCATGATCTTGAAACCGCGAGGGCGCTGAACGCCGCCCTGCGATCCTGCTTTGCGGAGCATCAGATTTACCGGATCGACCATTATCTCGGCAAGGAAACGGTGCAAAACCTGATGG
>CAYXXQ010000020.1:1203-20262 GCA_964469075.1 uncultured Rhodobacter sp. | reverse complement strand
GCATAGCTGGCGGTCACGCCGCCGGTGGTCGGATGGGTCAGCACGACGATATAGGGCAATCGCGCCTCTTTCAGCATTTCCACCGCGACGGTGGTGCGGGGCATCTGCATCAGGGACAGGATGCCTTCTTGCATGCGGGCACCCCCAGCGGCGGAAAACAGGATGAACGGGCATTTCCTGGCAATCGCGCGCTCAACACCGGCGATGATCGCATTGCCGACATGCATCCCCATCGAGCCGCCCATGAATTTGAAATTCTGCCCGGCGACAACAACTGGGGTTCGGCCGATTTCGCCTTCTGTGACCAGCATCGCCTCGTCCTCGCCGGTGGTTTTGCGGGCGGTTTTCAGGCGATCGGGGTATTTCTTCTGATCGCGAAAATGCAGCGGATCGACCACGGCATCGGGCACATCCACTTCGGTAAACAAGCCGCCATCGTAAAGATGGGTGAAGCGGTCGCGCGGCGACAGGTGCATGTGGTGGTCGCAGTTGGGGCAGACATTCTGGGCCGCCGTCAGCTCCCGGTGGAACAGCATCGTGCCGCATTCATCGCATTTGGTCCACAGGTTATCCGGCGTCTCGCGGCGCGAAAAGATCGAGTTGATCTTGGGCCGGACATAGTTGGAAATCCAGTTCATGCGATTGCGCGCTCCTGCTCTTCTTGGCTGATTGCTAAATAGGCGGGGATCATCGGAAATGCAATCATTTGACACCCAGTGCTTTCATCGCCCGCAGATAGATCAGATAGCCCAAAATATAGGTGGCGATGTCGATCAGCAAGTAAACCCGCAGGGTGTCGCTGTCGATCGCGCTGAAGCTGGTGATATAAAGCGACAGCCCGGTCATTGAGCCTTGCAACGACATCAGAAAGATCGCGAAGAAATTGTTGACGAAATGCAGACAGATCGCGGCAGCAAGGTTTCCGGTGCGGGCGGTCAGATCGCCAGCGATCAGGCCGAAAACGGCGGTATCTACGACCACAAGCCAGGCGTTTGGGCCTAGTTCAGACGGCTCATAATGCAGCAGGCCAAACAGGATCGCCGGGCCAAACAGCCAGATCCGCCGGTCACTGAACCGCGCCGCCAGTTGCTGTTGCAGATAGCCGCGAAACAGGATTTCTTCGGCGGAAACCTGGATCATCAGCAACGGCAAAGCCAGGGGCAACCACCTAAGCCAGGTCATGAAATCCAGGTTTTTGGCCGGGGTTTCGATCATCACACTGACGATCAGCCAAAGCGCGAAAATCGGGAAGGCGATGTAAAAGACCAACTTGAAATGCCAGCGAAAAACCCGTGGATCAGGCCCCAGAAGTGACGGCAGTCCGCGCCCGTGCAACAGACGTGCGGCCAGCACCACGCCAATGGTCATGCCGCTAAACGTCAGCATCGCGAATGCCATGTCTTGTGGCGTGACAAACACATTGCCAGCGGCATCGGTCTGCAAAAACGCCAAGCCAAACGCGCTGAACAGGCCAAAGCCAAGCTGCATCACCACAACCATGAAGGTGAAATAAAACACTGTGATGCCAGCCAGGCCCAATAGCAGCCGCCAGATCTGGTTTTTGTCACGGGCCGGGGCGAAATAGGCCTGAAATTGCGGGGAAAGGGTCGGCAGCATCGAGGCCTCGGATGATTTTAGGCAAGGCTAGCGGTTCTTTGGCGCGTTCGCAATCAGGCGACTTGTGCATTTCCCACCTGTCGCTTATTCAATTTGACGAAAGATAAAACACCTCCGAGGGACAACGCCCATGACCAAACATTTCGACAAATCCAGACTGCCCAGCCGTTACGTCACCGAAGGCGCCGCGCGCGCGCCGCATCGGTCGTACCTATACGCCATGGGTCTGTCCGAGGAAGAGATTCACCAACCCCTGGTCGGCGTCGCCACCTGCTGGAACGAAGCAGCACCCTGTAACATCGCCCTCAGCCGTCAGGCGCAGGCGGTCAAGATGGGCGTGAAAGCCGCCGATGGCACCCCAAGGGAATTCACCACCATCACCGTCACCGACGGCATCGCGATGGGGCATGAAGGGATGCGCAGCTCGCTGGCATCGCGCGAGGCGATTGCCGACAGCGTTGAACTGACGATGCGCGGCCATGCCTATGACGCCATTGTCGGCCTTGCCGGTTGTGACAAATCCCTGCCGGGGATGATGATGGTGATGGTACGACTGAACACGCCGTCGGTGTTCATCTATGGCGGCTCGATCCTGCCGGGCCGGTACAAAGGCCGCGACCTGACGGTGCAGGATCTGTTCGAGGCGGTTGGCCAGAACCAGGCCGGCAACCTGTCTGAGGCCGAGTTGAAGGTGATGGAGGCGATTGCCTGCCCATCCTCGGGCTCGTGCGGTGGTCAGTTCACCGCCAACACGATGGCTTGTGTGTCCGAGGCAATTGGCCTGGCCCTGATCAACTCGTCCGGCATGCCGGCCCCTTACGAAAGCCGCGATCAATATGGCGAGGCTTCGGGCCGGGCCGTGATGAACCTGTTGGAAAAGAATATCCGTGCGCGCGATATCGTGACGTTGAAGTCGCTGCAAAACGCCGCCCGCGTGGTCGCCTGCACCGGTGGCAGCACCAACGCCGGGCTGCATCTGCCGGCGATTGCGCATGAGGCCGGGATTGATTTTGATCTGGATGATGTCTGCGAGATTTTCCGCGACACGCCCTATTTCGTTGATCTGAAACCGGGTGGCGCTTATGTCGCCAAGGATCTTTACGAGGCCGGCGGTGTACCCGTGGTGATGAAAGAACTGCGCCGTGCTGGTTTGATGCACGAAGACTGCATGACCGCCAGTGGCCGGTCGATGGGCGAGGAGCTCGACAAGGTTGAACGCGAAGCCGATGGCCGCGTGATCTATCCGGTTGACAAACCCCTCAGCAAAACCGGCGGTGTTGTCGGGCTGAAGGGCAATCTGGCCCCCGAAGGCGCAATCGTCAAAATCGCCGGTATGGCCGAGGATGAGATCATCTTCACCGGCCCAGCCCGCGTATTTGAATGCGAAGAAGACGCGTTTGAGGCAGTCAAAGCCCGCACCTATAAAGAAGGCGAAGTTCTGGTGATCCGCAACGAAGGCCCCGCAGGCGGCCCCGGCATGCGCGAAATGCTGGCCACCACCGCCGCCCTGTCAGGCCAAGGCATGGGCAAAAAGGTGGCGCTGATCACCGATGGCCGGTTTTCCGGCGCGACCCGTGGCTTTTGCGTCGGCCATGTCGGCCCCGAGGCCGCACATTGCGGGCCAATCGCGTTGTTGAAAGACGGCGACATGATTACCCTGGACGCGATCAAAGGCGAGATCTCGGTCGATCTGACCGAGGCAGAGCTGACATCGCGCAAGGCAGACTGGAAAGGCCCGCGCGAAACCATCTATTCATCTGGCGCGCTGTGGAAATACGCGCAACTGGTCGGTGCGACCAACAAAGGGGCGGTCACCCATCCCGGTGCGAAAAAGGAAAAGCATGTCTATATGGACATTTGATCACCACCTGATCAAAGCCATCACGATCTTAGCGATAGCCACGGGCCTTTCGGCCTGCGGCGGTCGCACGGATGGTCCATCGCGGACAACAGCGTTTTCCCAATTAACCCCAACCCAGAAATCCACCATCGAAGTTTCAGGCCGCCCGATCATCATCGAAGGTCCGCGCGGCTTTTGCATGGACCGGCAGGCCTCCCAAATCGCTGAGGACAACGCCTTTGTGCTGCTGGGTAATTGCAACGCAGTTTCCACCAATGGCCGTGGCGCCAGCCCCAAGATCAAAGCGCTTCTGACGGCGACGATCTCGGGCAGCGGCCAAGGCTCGGTCACTGATTCGATGAACAGTATGGATGCGTTTTTCCGCTCGGAAACCGGGCGGACGGCGCTGTCGCGCAGCTCAGACCCAGGATCGGTGCAGATCCTTGACAGTTTTCAGCAGGACGACGTCTATTACCTGCGCGCGCGGGACAGCAGCACAGGTATCGTGCCGGACGCTGCCGATGATTACTGGCGCGCTTACTTCGATTTGCGTGACCAGATCGTGTCGGTGTCGGTGATCGGCTTTCAGTCCGACCCAATCAGCCCCGATGTCGGGCTTAGCACGGTGCAGGAATTCACCGGCCTGATCCGCAACCGCAACGATGGGACGCCGATGGCTGACACGGTCATACCCGAACCGGAAACGCCTCCGGCCCGGCAACCACGCCCGCAACCAACGGCGAACGATCCGACCAACTCCCTCAGGTCGATCGGCTTGCTGCGGCGGCTTTTGGGCTAGGGGCCTGTTGCCTGCCCCTGGGTTAAGCGAAAGATTTTCGTGCATGGCCCGGCGTTAACGGTTAGAAACTTCGCTGAGGGGCTGTGTCTTTGCCCAAACATGATGGGTCATACCCGGCCAATTTCAGCCGGGATTTGATCACGTCAGATGCAAGGCACGGCAGACGGGCAGAAGAACTTTATAACCATGCGCGATAAGTCATCGGGATTTCTGGGGACCATGTTCCAAAAGCGCAATCTGCGGCGTTGGCAGCGGTTGCAGGACGTTGCCCGGACCACCGATCTTGAAAACCTGCGCCAGTTGCAGGGACATGCGCGGGCCGTGGCGCAGCGCGCGGCCTCGGTCAGTTTGATCGCGGAAACCCGGCTCTTGCAGCCTTTGATCGGCGCCAACAAAATGGACGTGCCGCCCTCAACCAACTGGGCCCATCGGCCTGATCTGTGGGCTGGCCCGATTGACCCTGTCGGCTATGCCCCGGCGCGCAACAATTCACGTATCGGCAAAGAGGTGACGCTGTATCACGATTGCAAATCTGGCAGCGTTTCGGCCCGGCAAGTGCGCAATTCCGGACCGCATGACGCCGCGCCTTTTGGCCTGCAAATGGATATTTTCGACTTTAACGGCAGCTTTCTTTCGCTGGTGATCCAGGCCCCCGATCACATCATTCAGAACCTCAAGAAAACCCAGATCCTGCGCCTGGCGATGACCGGTCAAAGCGAACGACCGCTTGAAATCAGCACAAGACTGAACCTAAAAAACGGCCCCAACACCGAACAGGTCAGCCGCGAGGTCAGTCTGACCCCGGATGGCAGCGCGGTTGAATTTGACCTCGCCTATGTGCCGTTTCAGGAAGCCAAGGCCGAGCGCGTCTGGTTTGACCTGTTTTTTGATGCCCCGGCGATGAACCAAGTGCAAATCCGCGATCTGACCCTGTCGCGCCACCCCCGCGCCGAAGTGTAAAGGCCAGAGATGAGCGATTTTATCCTAACCCGCCAACGCATCCGATCCGGCCGCTATGAAGGCATCCTGACAAGCCGTGGCCGCGTCTCGGCTGAGCCTGAGCTTGAGATGCAGTTCCTTGGAACCTCGGTCGGGAATGTCGATTTTAAGCCGGATGAAAAGACCAAACGCACCTGGAACATCAAGGCCCAGATCCCGCTGTTTTCAATCAATGAAGGCGTGCAGACCTATGTGATCCGCGACGCTGCCTCCGAAGAAACGCTGGACAGTTTCGCCATCGTCTGCGGAGAGCCGTTGCAAGAAGACCTGCGCACCGAAATGGCGCTTTTGCGGGCGGAACTTGAAATGCTGAAGAAATCCTTCTGGAAACATGTGGTGAAAACCGGGGAATGACGCCGCGTTTTGCGTGACAAGACCCTCTGATTTCAGCACAGTTTCCAACAGCCGACATTTTCTGAAAGAACCCTGATGACCAACGCTTTTTACCCCCACCTGTTCGCCCCGCTTGATCTTGGCTTCACGACGCTGAAGAACCGGGTGCTCATGGGCTCGATGCATACCGGTCTGGAAGAAGTCGGCGATTGGGAACGCATCGCCACCTATTACGGCGACCGCGCCAAGGGCGGGGCGGCTTTGATCGTGACAGGCGGCATGTCCCCCAATGCCGAAGGCGGGGTTTTTGCCGGGTCTGCCGGGTTGTTTTCCGACAAGGACATCGCCAATCACAAGATCGCCACGGACCGGGTGCATGAAAACGGCGGCAAGATCGCGATGCAGATCCTGCATGCTGGCCGCTATGCCTATAACCCAAAATGTGTCGCGCCCTCGCCAGTGAAATCACCAATCTCGCCTTTTCCCCCGACCGAGTTGGATGAAGACGGCATCGAAAAGCAGATCGCCGATTTCGCCACCGCCACGGTGCGCGCCCGCGAAGCCGGGTATGACGGGGTGGAAATCATGGGCTCCGAAGGGTATTTCCTGAACCAGTTCATTGTCACCCACACCAACAAGCGCACCGACCGTTGGGGCGGATCATACGAAAACCGCATCCGCCTGCCGATCGAAGTCGTGCGCCGCTGCCGCGAAGCGGTTGGGCCGGACTTCATTATCATCTACCGCCTGTCGATGATCGACCTTGTGCCCAACGGCTCCACTTACGCCGAAGTTGTGCAGCTGGCGCAGGAAATCGAAAAAGCAGGCGCTACGATCATCAACACCGGCATCGGCTGGCACGAGGCACGGGTGCCGACGATTGCCACCTCGGTGCCGCGCCGGGCCTTTGCTTGGGTGACGCAAAAACTGATGGGCAAAGTGTCGATCCCGGTGATCACCTCAAACCGCATCAACATGCCGGATGTCGCAGAATCAGTGCTGTCTGAAGGCTGTGCCGACATGGTGTCGATGGCGCGACCGTTCCTGGCAGATGCTGAGTTTGTGAACAAGGCCGAAGCAGGCCAAGCCGATCACATCGCGCCCTGCATCGGCTGCAATCAGGCCTGCCTTGACCACACATTTGCCGGTAAAATCTCAACCTGTCTGGTCAACCCCCGCGCCTGCTACGAAACCGAGCTGGCCTATGACCCTGCCGCAACCCCCAAATCCGTCGCGATCGTCGGCGCGGGCCCGGCCGGGCTTGCCACCGCTTTGGTTGCGGCCAAACGCGGCCATAACGTCAGCTTGTTTGACAAGTCCGACAAGCTGGGCGGACAGCTGAACATGGCGAAAATGGTCCCCGGCAAAGAAGAATTCTTTGGCCTTGTGACCTATTATGAGGCGGAGGTGGCCACCCGCGGCATTAACCTGCACCTAGGCACCGAAGTTACGGCAGACATGCTGACTGATTTTGACGAGGTTATCATCGCCACCGGCGTCAGCCCACGTGATCCCGGCATTCCGGGGCAAGATGGGTCAAACGTGCTTAACTATATCGACGTGCTGAAACATCGAAAGCCGGTCGGCAAGACCGTCGCGATCATTGGTGCCGGGGGTATCGGCTTTGATGTCGCGGAATTCCTGGTGCATGAGGGCGAAAGCCCGGCCGAAAACATCGACCTGTGGAAACGCGAATGGGGCGTTGGTGATCCGGCAACTACCCGTGGCGGTCTGGCTTCGGACGGCCCGCATCCCGAAGGCCCAGCACGGCAGGTCACGCTGCTGCAACGTAAGGCGCAGAAAATGGGCAAAGGCCTTGGCAAAACCACCGGCTGGATCCACCGCGCGGCGCTTAAGATGAAGGACGTCGATATGGTCGCGGGCGTGAATTACGAAAAGATCGACGCCGAAGGCCTACATGTCAGCTTTGGTGAAGCCCGCGAAAACCCGACCCTGATCGCTGCCGAGACCATCGTTCTGTGCGCTGGACAATTGCCTGAACGCAACCTGGCCGACACGCTGATCGCAAATGGCCGGACCCCTCACATCATCGGCGGCGCCGACGTCGCAGCAGAACTAGACGCCAAACGCGCCATCGACCAGGGATCAAGGCTGGCGGCCCAGCTCTGACCTGCAGATCTTTCTTTCAAAAATATCCTCGCCGAAGGCAAACGCGTAGCAGCGCGTTCTTTGGGCGGGGATCCTAAAGCGTTACATTAAGAAAAAGCTTTAATCGCCTTTAATCAGGCAATTAGCGAATGAAGTTCATCCATTGATTTAACCAGCTCCTGGGTGATACCGGGTTCAGACAGCGCATGTCCAGCCGTCCCAACCATCACCAACCGCCCCAGATCCCAGCCTTCGGACAAGGCATGCGCGCCTGCCGGTGGGCAGATCATGTCATAGCGGCCCTGCACGATCACGCCGGGAATATCGACCAGCTTATCAAGGTTGTTCAGGATCGCCTGATCCTCTGTCAGGAACGCGCGGTTGGTGAAATAGTGGTTTTCCAAACGCGCGAACGCCCGGGCGTAATCCGCCGGGCTTGACCCCCGCGCCTCCCCCGGTTCCAGAACGGCCAGGGCGTTTTCCCAACCGGCCCAGGCGCGGGCGAAAATCACCTGCTCTGACGGATCGTCGCTGAACAGACGTTTGTGATACGCGCGGATCAGATCGCCCTGCTCGTCCTTGGGGATGGGGGCGATGAAATTGGCCCATTGCTCGGGCCAGAAATGTGCTGCCCCACCGCCGTAAAACCAGTCAAGTTCGCGCTGGGTGGCCAGGAACACGCCGCGCAAAACCAGCCCTGTCACCCTGGAAGGATGCGCCTGCGCATAGACCAGCGACAGGGTCGCCCCCCAGGAGCCGCCAAACACCACCCACTGATCAATGTCCAAAAGGCTGCGGATCACCTCGATATCGTCAACCAGATCCCAGGTTGTATTGTTTTCAACGCTGGCATGCGGGCGGGATCGACCGCAGCCACGCTGATCAAACAAGACAACGCGATAGATCGCCGGATCAAAAAACCGCCGCATCGCCGGGCTACAGCCCCCGCCGGGGCCGCCATGCAGAACCACCACCGGGATACCGGTCGGGTTGCCGCATTGCTCCATATAAATCTTGTGGCCACCGCTGACAGGAATGACCCGCTGATCAAAGGGATTGATCGCGGGATACAACATTTCAGACGTGGTTTTTTGGCTGGTGGACTTGTGCATCGGCTGTCTTTGTGGTCGGTGGTATCCCAGTATCACCCCATCCTTGGCAGGTTGAAATGACAAGTGCAATGCAATCCGCAACGACCGTAGATGCCGGCGAAGTCGCCAAGTTCGAGGCGATGGCCACCGAATGGTGGGACGCCAACGGCAAGTTCAAACCGCTGCATATGATGAATCCCTGTCGGCTGGATTACCTGACCGAACAGATCGCGACAGAGTTTGGGCGCGACCTGTCGGCACCCGACCCTTTCAAAGGGCTGCGGCTACTTGATATTGGCTGTGGCGGGGGTTTGCTGTCGGAACCGATGGCACGGCTTGGGGCGACCGTGGTTGGCGCGGATGCGGCTGCCGGGAATATCCCGGTGGCGCAGATCCACGCCGAACAATCCAACTTGGAGATAGATTACCGCAACACCACCGCCGAGGATCTTGCCGCCGCAGGCGAACAGTTTGATGTCGTGCTGAACATGGAAGTAATCGAACATGTCGCCGATCCTTCCGCCTATCTTGCCGCCTGTCAGACGCTGTTGAAACCGGGCGGTCTGATGCTGTGTTCCACCATCAATCGCAACGCCAAAAGCTATCTTGTGGCGATCATCGGGGCAGAGCATGTGATGCGATGGTTGCCGCGCGGCACCCATGAATGGCAGAAATTCATCACCCCGGATGAGCTTTACGACCTGATCCGCGCCGCCGATTTGCAGCCGGTTGATCGCAAAGGTTTTGTGTTTAATCCGGTTTTGTGGTCCTGGGCGATTTCGACTACGGATCTAAGCGTCAATTACGTTACGGCCAGCGTGAAGTCAGTTTAAATATCCTGCTCCAACACGCGGCGCAGGTCGCGCAGGAATGGCATTGCTGCTTTCATCTTGTCGCTGCCAAGCGCCTGAACCAGACCGTCAAAAATCGGTGCCACCGCACGCACCGCATCATCGCGTGCGCGTTCGCCTGCCGGGCTGATTGCGACAAATTTTCGCCGCGCGTCGTCCCAATCGGGGCGGATATGGACGTAGCCTGCGGCCTCAAGCTTGCCAAGGGTGTTGGTCATCGCACCTTTGGTCACATGAAACAGCCGCGCCAGTTGGGCCGGGCTGCGTTCGCCACCGGCATGCACAAGATGGTTCAGCACCGAAAAGTGGGAGATTTCCATCCCCTTCGGCAGCGCCTTGCTGATCTGGGCGCGCGACAAACGCTCGGCCATTGCGATTTCGCTGAACAGGGCGATTGCCACGGGATCATTGCGCGCGGTCATAGTGGCCCCTGGTAGGGGCGGTCGTGGCGGATGGCCGGGATGCGCTGGCGGGCTTTGGCAACCTCGGCCAGGTCGATATCCACAAGGGTGACGCCGGGATTGGTGCCGCCATCGGCCAAAACCTCCCCCCAGGGGGATATGGCTAGCGCGTGGCCATAGGTACTGCGTGGTTTGCCGTTAGATATCGCGTGGTCGCCGCATTGCGCCGGGGCCAGCACGAAACAGCCGGTTTCAATCGCGCGCGCGCGCAGCAAAACATGCCAATGCGCTGCACCCGAGACTGGCGAAAACGCGGCCGGAACGGTGATGATCTGCGCCCCGGCTTTAGCCAGATCGCGATGCAGATGCGGGAACCGCAGGTCATAACAGATGGTCATGCCGACCGCGCCAATCGGCGTTTGCGCCATAACCGCATGATCACCGGGCCTGTAGCCATCGGATTCGCGCCAAGTCTCGGTTTCGGAGATATCGACGTCAAACATATGGATCTTGTCATATGTCGCAACGATCTGGCCTTTGGGATCAATCAGAAAGCTGCGATTGGCGAAGCGTCCGTCCCGATCCACGGTTTTCACCGCGAGGGAGCCGATCAAAAGCCAGATACCCAGCTCTGCCGTCACATCGCGTAAGCGGGTGAGGGTCGGGTCGTCTTCCTGAAGGCGCAAGACGCCTTGCTGATGAGCGCGGCTGGTTGAAATGATGTTGGTGACTTCCGGTGTCAGCACAAAGGTCGCGCCATCGCCCGCTGCCTGGCGGATGAAACCTTCGGTCACGGGCAGGTTTGCCAGCGACTGGTCACCCGCGCATAGCTGAACCAGACCCACGCGCATCGGATCAGGCCGCCAGAAGATCGTTAAGCTTGCCTGAACGCTCTAGCTCATAAAGCTCATCACAGCCGCCGACATGTCGGCCGCCGATGAAAATCTGCGGCACGGTACGGCCACCATTGGCGCGTTGAACCATCTCAGCCCGGCGCGCAGGGTCGCGGCCAAGGTCAATTTCGTTGTACTCAGCGCCTTTTTCGGTCAGCAGACGTTTGGCCGCGACACAAAAACCGCAAAACCGGGTTGTGTATATTTCGACTTGTTTCATTTTTTCCGCTCTTATCCAGTGGCTGGGATGTACTGGATTTAGGCATGCCATGCAACGCGCGCCAGTGCTGCACCAACAAATTCGCGTAATCGCTAAGTTTTTTCGACACGCGCCAGGGCGATGACATCAACCCGGGCGGCCTTTGCGGCGAAACAGGCCTCGGCACAGGCAGCCAGGGTCGCGCCTGAGGTCATCACATCATCCACAAGCAGGATGTGTCGCCCGGTGAGGGTTGGCTGTTTGGCCGCAGGCACGGCAAATGCGCCGCGCTGGTTTTCCTGACGCGCTTGGCGGGACATCCCTTCCTGCGGGCGGGTTTTGCGGATGCGTTTCAACGCGTCAGGGCAGGTTTGCAGCCCGGACACGCGGGCCAGGGCCTGCGTCAATAGTGCGGCCTGGTTATAGCGGCGGAAGAACAGGCGGCTGGCACGCAGCGGCACTGGCACCAGCAGGGTTTCAGGCCCTGCCAGTTTATGGGTCAGCGGCAGCAGCCACCGGCACATCGGGCGCACCAGGTCTTGCCGGTCGCCATGTTTCAGCGACAGGATCATCCTTCGCGCGCTGCCCCGGTACAAAAACACCGCCCGCCCTTTGCCCCAAGGCTGTGGCGCGATCAGGCAACTGTCGCACAGGGTGGTTTCGGTCGCGTCCTGTCCCGGCAAGGGCATGCCGCAGCCATCACAAACCAGGCCTGTGATGAACGGCGCGTCGGCCCAGCAAGCGCCGCACAGGCCAAACTCGTCGCTGGTATCGGCCCGGCAAACCAAACATTCCGGCGGATAAATCGCGCGAATGGCGGATTGTAATTTTTTGCGCATTTCCTTAATTGCAATGGCTCCGCTTACTGGCAGGACGACATGACCGCGCTTTTTGACAATCTGGCCTTAAGCCGCAACCGAAAGCGGGCAAATGCGGATGGCATGTTTTTGCAGCAACGCGCGGCTGATCAGATCATGGATAGGCTGGCTGAGGTTAACAGGGCCTTTACATCCATAGCCGTTATCACCGCCTTTCCGGACAACTGGGCACCGCGTTTGCCCGACGCGCAGATGGTTTCCGAAGGGGAGGTTCTGGAGTTTGACAGCGGGCCGCATGATCTGATCATTCACGCGCTGTCGATGCACTGGTCCAATGATCCTGTCGGGCAGATGATCCAATGCCGCCGCGCGATGCAGCCCGATGGCCTGTTTCTGGCGGTGATGTTCGGGGGTCGCACTTTGCAAGAGCTGCGCACAAGCCTGGCCGAGGCTGAAAGCCACCTGACCGGCGGGTTGTCGCCCCGTGTCGCGCCGATGGCTGAGCTGCGCGATCTGGGCGGATTGCTGCAACGCGCAGGGTTTGCTTTGCCGGTTGCCGATGGTGATCTGGTGCCTGTCAGCTATGCCAGCCTGCCCGATTTGATCCGTGATCTCAGGGCGATGGGCGAAACCAGTGCGCTGGCGGCGCGGCCAAAAACCTTCAGCAAACGGGCTTTGTTTGATAGGGCAGTACAGGTTTATGCCCAGCATTTCAGCCAGCAAGACCGCCTGTTTGCGAGTTTTGAGATGATCTTTCTGACCGGCTGGGCGCCCAGCGCTGATCAGCCGAAACCGCTGCGCCCGGGGTCAGCCCAGAACCGGCTTGCCGACGCGCTTGGGGTTGCGGAAATCGCCGCAGATGATCCAATTGCCGACCTCGAACGTAACAAAGACTGACCTATCAGGGAACAGATGATGGCCAACGCAAAACCGACCCACGCCCCTGCCGATCACCCGAAGGTGACTTTTGGCAAGATCGGCGTTCTGGTCGCCAATCTCGGCACGCCAGACGGCCATGATTATTGGTCGATGCGCCGCTATCTGAACGAGTTTTTGTCAGACCAGCGGGTGATAGATTACCCGCGCTGGAAATGGCAGCCGCTGTTGCAGCTGATCATCCTGACGAAGCGGCCGTTTACCTCGGGCAGGGCGTATCGCAGCGTCTGGAACACTGAGCGCGGTGAAGGCCCGTTGTTGACGATCACGCGCGATCAATCCGAAAAACTGGCAACCTCGGTCAAGGCGGCACTGGGCGATGATGTCGTGGTTGATTTTTGCATGCGTTATGGCAATCCGTCGACCACCGAAAAGCTGAAAGCGCTGATCGCTGCGGGCTGTGACCGCATCCTGTTTTTTCCGCTGTATCCGCAATATGCCGGGGCGACCTCGGCCACTGCCAATGACCAGTTTTTCCGCACTTTGATGCGGGAAAAGTGGCAGCCGGCGGTGCGGACGGTTCCGGCTTATTACGATCACAAGTTGTATATCGAGGCTTTGGCAGGGTCGGTTACGACAGCCTATGCCGGGCTTTCGGCGAAACCGGATGTCCTGGTCGCGTCCTATCACGGGATGCCGCAACGCTATCTGACCGAGGGGGATCCTTATCACTGCCAGTGTCAGAAAACCTCGCGCCTGTTGGCGGCGCGGTTGGGCTGGGATGCGGATGGGGTTGTCACGACTTTTCAGTCGAAATTCGGCCCTGAGGAGTGGTTGAAACCCTATACTGTTGACGAGGTGGCGCGCCTTGCCAAGGCTGGCAAGAAACACATCGCCGTGATGGCCCCGGCCTTTGCCGCCGATTGCCTCGAAACCCTGGAAGAGATCGAAGAAGAGATCCGCGATGCCTTCATGGAAGCGGGTGGGGAGGCGTTCACCTATATCCCCTGCCTCAACAGCGATGCCGCGCATATCGACATGATGACGGATATCGTCAAAACCAACCTTGCAGGCTGGGTCTAAAGCCAGTCGCGCAGCACCGCAATCAAAGGAATATCGGCGGGGGGCATCGGGTAGGTGCGCAGGTCTTTGACGCGCACCCACTTCAAGGTTTGGCCTTCTTGTGGCACCGGTGTTCCCTGCCATTTGCGGCAGGCAAACAGTGGCATCAGCAGATGGAAGTCGTCATAGGAATGGCTGGCGAAAGTCAGCGGTGCCAGGCAGCTTTGCCAGGTATCAATCGCCAGTTCTTCATGCAATTCGCGGATCAACGCGGCTTCGGGGGTTTCGCCGGGTTCGACCTTGCCGCCCGGAAACTCCCACAGACCGGCCATAGATTTGCCTTCCGGGCGTTGTGCCAGCAGCACCCGCCCATCGGGGTCGATCAGCGCGACCGCCGACACCAAAACGGTTTTCAAGACCGGTAATCCGCGTTGATGGCGATATATTGTTTGGTCAGATCACAGGTCCAGACCGTCGCTTTTCCCTGGCCCAGGCCCATATCGACCGCGATTTTCAGGTCTTGCTGTTTCATATAGGCGGCCCCGGCATTTTCCTGATACTCGGGCGACACCCAGCCGTTTTCGGCCACCAGAATATCGCCAAAACGGATGGTCAGTTTATCGCGATCGGCAGGCGCGCCGGATTTGCCGACGGCCATAACGATGCGGCCCCAGTTCGGGTCTTGGCCAGCAATCGCGGTCTTGACCAAGGGCGAATTGGCAATCGCCAGCCCAAGCTTGCGCGCTGATGCGGCTGAAGTTGCGCCGGTGACGGCCACCTCGACAAACTTGGTTGCACCTTCCCCGTCGCGCACCACCTGATGCGCCAGATCCTGCATCACCCCGCCAAGGGCCGCTGCAAACGCCTTGCCGGATTTTGAACCCGGCCCCCCAATATGCGTGCCGGATTTGCCGGTTGCCGCCAGCAAAAGCGAATCCGAGGTTGAGGTGTCGCTATCAACCGTGATGCTGTTGAACGTGCCGCGATTTAGCCGCGACAGCATTTTCTGCAACACCGGTTGGTCGACCGCCGCGTCGGTGAAGATGAACACCAGCATTGTCGCCATATCCGGCGCGATCATGCCAGAGCCTTTGGCGAAACCGGCGATGCGCACGGGGGCGCCGTCGATCTCAACTTCAACTGCGGCACCTTTGGGGAAAGTGTCGGTTGTCATGATCGCACGGGCAGCCAGTTCGGCCGCTGTCGGGTCCAGACTGTCACGCAATTGGTTGATCACGGCCGTGATCCGCTCAGCCCGGAGGGGTTCACCGATCACCCCGGTCGAGGCGCTGAAAATATGGCTTTGTGGCAGGTCAAGCGCCTGGGCGACCGCGCTTGTCGTCTGCGCCACCGCTTGCACGCCAACGCCCCCGGTAAAGGCGTTGGAATTGCCGGAATTTACCAATATGGCATAGCCCGCACCGTCGCTTTGCCCGGCCAGGGCTGCCAGTTTCTGCTGGCAATCCAGCACCGGGGCGGAGCGGGTGGAGGAGCGGGTGAACACCCCGGCGATGCTGCTGCCCGGCGCAATCCGCGCCAACATCACATCCAGCCGCCCGGCATATTTGACCCCGGCCTTGGCGGCGGCGAAATCAACGCCGCTGATCACCGGCAGGTCGGGAAAGCCGTCTTTCGGTGCCAGTGGCGACACTACAGGGGCGGTTTTTGCGGGGGCCGCAGCGGCGGCGGGGGCTGCCGCGGCGCTTTCCAAATCTGCCCTTGCGGCCTTTAGCTTGCGGCGCAGGCGCGACAGCTTCTTTTGCAAGTCGTCAATGGTGTGGGATTTGGTTGCCTTGCCATCGTCCTTGGATTTCTTCGCCACAGTGGCCCCCGGATATCATGTTGATTTTCAATCAAACAATGATACATCGCGGATGGCGGCAGGATCAATAACAACATCGGCGCGCACAACTTCGGCCTCGCCTGTCAGCCGGGCGATTTCGCCTTCAACCGATTGCTGCTGCATTTCCATTGTCAGCTCGGCGCGGATGTCTTCCAGCGACGGGGTTTCGAGGTTGCGCATGTCGTTCAGTTTGACGACGTGCCAGCCAAACTGGGTCTGCACGGGGCCTGACACCTCGCCCACGGCCAGTTGCATCACTGCGTCTTCAAACGGCTTGACCATCTGGCCTGCACCGAACCATCCCAGCGTGCCACCGTTCGGACCCGACGGCCCGGTTGAGCGTTCTTTGGCAACGGTTGCGAAATCTGCGCCGTCTTGCAGCAGGTTGACGATTTCGATGGCGGTTTCCTCGGTCTCGACCAGGATATGCGAGGCGTCGTATTCCTGGCTTGGAACAGTGGCGTCATAGCGTTCGGCATAGGCGGCTGTCAGCTGTTCCTCGGTGACGCCGCGTTCAGAAATCCGCGCCAGCATTTCAGACGCCAGAAATGCGCGTTTTTCGTTCTCAAGGCCAAGGGCGGTGCGGTCGTCAAGCTGGCCTTTGATGGCGTTCATCAACACAGTCTGCTGGATCAATTGTTCAACGATGCCTTCCAGCAACACATTGTCAGGCAGGTTCTGGTATTCCTGCGGCAGACGCCCGCGCAGGGCGATCACGTGACCGAGCGTAATATTGGTGCCATCAATCGTTGCGATAACGGTTCTGGCGTTCACGTCTTCTTCTGCGGCTGCGGAAAAGGCAAGTGAGGCCGCGCAGGCGGCACTGGCCAGGAAATGGATGGTACGTTTCATGGTTGTCTCCTGAAAACCGGTAAAATGTGTTGCTGTGCCGTTGCGGGCCGCTGCAAAATCGTGGTGACGTTGACACCTGCCAAGCATCCCCTTACATGCCTTTGGGCATTGTGGAAAGCTGGCGTCAGCCGTTTTGGTCGACCCCCTAGATAGGGGGGTCAAAACCAACAGGCAAGACAAGCCTTTACACGATTTTGTAAATGAACCGCCAAATTCGGCGATTGTCTTTGAACGGAGCGTAAATGCTGGGTTTTGGAACACTGACCAAAAAGGTTTTTGGTACACCGAATGATCGCAAGATCAAGGCAACCCAGCCGCTGGTCGACCAGATCAACGCGTTAGAGCCTGAATTCAAAGCGCTGAGCGATGAACAGATCAGGGCCAAGACCGACGAATTCAAAGAGCGTCTGGCCAAGGGGGAAACCCTGGATGATCTGCTGCCCGAAGCCTTCGCCAATGCCCGCGAAGCTGCTGTGCGCTCGCTTGGGTTGCGGCCTTTTGATGTGCAGTTGATGGGCGGGGTTTTCCTGCATCAGGGCAACATCTCGGAAATGAAAACCGGTGAGGGGAAAACCCTTATGGCAACCCTGCCGGTTTACCTGAACGCGCTGACCGGGCGCGGCGTGCATGTCGTCACCGTCAACGATTATCTGGCGCGGCGCGATGCGGAATGGATGGATCAGGTTTACAGCTTTCTGGGCCTGACCACCGGGGTTGTCATCCCCGGCCAGGCGGATGAAGAAAAGCAGGCGGCCTATAGTGCCGATGTGACCTACACCACCAATAACGAACTTGGGTTTGATTACCTGCGCGATAACATGCGCTCGGAACTGAAGGACATGTTCCAGCGTGATCATTATTTTGCCATCGTCGATGAGGTCGACTCGATCCTGATTGACGAAGCGCGCACGCCGTTGATCATTTCCGGCCCCTCCGAAGACCGAAGCGAGCTTTATACCCAGATCGACAAGCTGGTGCCGGATGTGACCCCGGATCACTACACGCTGGACGAAAAAACCCGCACCGTGACCTATAGTGATGAAGGCAATGATTTCATCGAACAGCGTCTGCATGCCGAGGGTATCCTTGACGCCGAGGCAACGCTTTACGACCCCGAAAGCACGACGCTGGTCCATCACGTCACCCAGGCCTTGCGCGCGCATGTTCTGTTCAAGCGTGATAAGGATTACATCGTGCGCAACGACGAAGTTGTGCTGATCGACGAATTTACTGGCCGGATGATGCCGGGCCGCCGCCTGTCGGACGGGCTGCATCAGGCGATTGAGGCCAAAGAAGGTGCGAAGATCCAGCCGGAAAACGTCACCCTCGCCTCGGTGACGTTCCAGAACTATTTCCGTCTGTATGATAAACTGGCGGGTATGACCGGCACGGCCCAGACCGAAGCCGATGAGTTTATGGAGATTTACAAGCTGGGCGTGGTCGAAGTACCGACAAACCGGCCAATCGCCCGGATTGACGACCATGACGCGGTTTACCGCACCGCGCGCGAAAAGTTCGAGGCGATCGTCAAGACCATCAAGGACTCCCACGCCAAGGGGCAACCTATTCTGGTTGGCACCACCTCGATCGAGAAATCCGAATTGCTGTCGGAAATGCTGAAAACCGATGGCGTGCCGCATAACGTATTGAACGCGCGTCACCACGAACAGGAAGCCAAGATCGTCGCCGATGCCGGGCGTCTTGGGACTGTGACCATCGCCACCAACATGGCCGGTCGCGGCACCGATATTCAGCTTGGCGGCAACGTCGAAATGAAGGTGATGGAAGAGATCGAGGCCAATCCAGACGCTGACCCAGAAGAGGTTCGTACCCGGATCGAGGCCGAGCATGCCGATGAAAAGAAAAAGGTGATCGAGGCCGGCGGCCTTTACGTTCTGGCCACCGAACGCCACGAAAGTCGGCGTATCGACAACCAGCTGCGTGGCCGCTCTGGCCGTCAGGGCGACCCAGGCAAATCCAGCTTTTTCCTAAGCCTGGAAGACGATCTGATGCGGATTTTCGGCTCAGAACGGTTGGAAAAGGTGCTGTCGACCCTTGGCATGAACGAGGGCGAGGCGATTGTGCATCCCTGGGTCAACAAATCGCTGGAAAAAGCCCAGGCCAAGGTCGAAGGGCGCAATTTCGACATTCGTAAACATCTGCTGAAATACGATGATGTAATGAACGATCAGCGCAAGGCGATCTTTGGCCAGCGCCGTGAAATCATGGAATCGGCTGATCTGTCGGATGTCATCCTGGATATGCGCCATCAGGTGATTGATGATCTGGTGGACGAATATATGCCGCCGAAATCTTATGCCGATCAGTGGAACATGGAAGGGCTTTACGCCGATTGCCTGCGCTTCCTTGGCATTGACGTGCCGGTGGTTGCCTGGGCCGATGAAGAAGGCGTTGACGACGAGATTGTGACCGAGCGCCTTTATAAGGCCAGCGATGAATTCATGGCGAAAAAGGC
>CAYXXQ010000020.1:0-1103 GCA_964469075.1 uncultured Rhodobacter sp. | reverse complement strand
CAGCGCCAGATGATCGACCAGATGGTGGCGCAGCAACAAGGCGTGCCTGCGCAATTGCCCGAAGGTGGCGAAGAGGAGGCGATTGTCGATGCAGTGGTCGATGATCCCGCTGCCGGGTTTGATGAAAACGACCGGTCAACATGGGGCAATCCGGGGCGCAACGCCCCCTGCCCTTGTGGGTCTGGCAAGAAATTCAAACATTGCCACGGCGCTGTTTGAAGACCTGACACGATCATCGTCCGCTGACCCCTTAACAGGGGCTGGCGGGCGGATTTTCCACGGGGCAATCATGGCGAAATTGCGGTTTCTGTGCTGTCTTTCGAAACAATCTGTTTAAAAATCCAACAAAATGCCATGCGGTCAGAGTATTCTGGCCACAATTGACCGCCATCTTTCTTTGCACAAGCTCAAGATGGGCAACGTCAATTTACGGAGGGCAGCATGCGTATCAACGAGCGCATGGGATTGGTTTACACGGCGCTGTTTCTGACGGTTTCTGTTGCCGTGATTACCCAAAATTCGGCAACGCTGATGGCGTGGTTCCGGGGCGAAACCAATGTTCAGGCGGTTGACGATATCTTTACGGTACGGGCCGGGCGCGATCAGCGGCTGTTCGTGCTGCGCAATGATGTGAACGCCCATAAAATCGACGCGACGGCTGTGCGGCTTGTCTCCAAGCCCGGCTGCGGCATTATAACCCAGACCGGCGGCAGCTTCGTCTACTCAGCCTCGACCGCGTGCAGCGGCTATCAGGGGTTTTCCTACTGCCTGTTCACCGGCAGCCAATGCGCCCCGGCGAAAGTAGCGCTGCGGCTGGTCGAAACCCGCGATCCGGTCGACACGGTCGAATCAGGCCCGGCCACCGATCTTTCGGGATTGCAGGCGCAGGTCGATATCAACAGCCAGGATCTTGAGATTACCAATGTTCATCTTGGCAAAGTGGCGCGCAGCGAAACCACGACATTACCCGTTGCAGGCCAAAAGCTGGCCAGGGTTGCGATTGAACCGTCAATTGCCATCACAATGCCAGACCCCCTGCCCCGCGCAGGCATCGTTACCGGTACATTTGACATCAATGACGCCAGCGATTTCGGGCGCAGCAG
>CAYXXQ010000019.1:0-20611 GCA_964469075.1 uncultured Rhodobacter sp. | reverse complement strand
GATTGATGGCGCGCAATCAATGGGGTTTTCCGGCGACAAATCCCGCCCGACAAAAGCGGCGCGGGCCAGTTTGATCGGGTTAGCGGCGGCCATTCTGCTGATGCGCGCCGGGGAGCGGGTCGGCCTGATGGAAGACGCCGATCCACCGCGCGCCGGGCAGACCCAGATCGACCGACTGGTCGCACAGCTTGGGGCGCGGCAGGTCGATGCGGATTACGGTTTGCCGCCGAACCGGATTTTCCCGCGCGGCAGTCGTGCGGTGTTTCTGTCGGATTTTCTGGGCGACTGGCCCAGCATCCGCGACATGCTGGCGAAATCTGCGGATCGCGGCGTGACCGGTGCTTTGGTGCAGGTTTTGGACCCGGTGGAAGAGGTGTTTCCATATGATGGCCGCACCGAATTTCAAAGCATGTCCGGTGCGATACGGTTTGAAACGCTGCGCGCTCGCGGTTTGAAACAAGCCTATCTGGATCAGCTTGCCGCGCGGAAGGCTGAGATCGCGGATATCTGCAAATCAACCGGCTGGCGCTATTTGTGCCACCACACAGGCGACAGCCCGCAGCCGTGCCTGATGTGGCTCTACAGCGTTCTGGAACAGGAGCGTTAGGCGATGGCAGGATTGACCGGCATCGGATTTCTGGCGCCCTGGCTGCTGCTGGGGCTGCTGGCATTGCCGATCTTGTGGTGGCTGCTGCGCGCGGTGCCTCCGGCGGCGATAAGGCGGCAATTCCCAGCGGTGACCCTGCTTTTGGGCCTGAAAGACCCGGAGTCGACACCAGACAAAACCCCCTGGTGGTTGCTACTGTTGCGGATTTTGGCACTGACGGCGATGATCACCGGGTTTTCCGGGCCGATCCTGAACCCCCAGGCCACCAAGCTTGCGACCGGGCCGTTGTTGATCCTGACGGATGCCAGTTGGGCCAGCGCGCCGGATTGGGCGCGGCGGCAAGAAAAACTGGCGTCTTTGCTTGACGAGGCCAGCGTTCTGGGCCGCCCGGTGGCAGTGGTCGCCCTGACGGAAACGATTGCAGGTGATGAAGAATTGCCATTTCGCCGCGCGCAAGACTGGCTGGCGGAACTGCCGTCGGTCGCGCCCAAACCCTGGGGGCCGGATTATGACGTGATCCGCGATTGGCTGACGTCGGTAAAGGCCCAGGACTTTGACACGATCTGGCTGTCTGATGGGCTCGCCTGGCCTGGCCGCGTGCCGTTGGCGGCGGAATTGCAGGCGCGCGGTGATCTTCGGGTGATCGAAAGCGGGACTGCCAGCTTTGCGCTGTCAGCACCACGGCTGGAGGATGGCAAGATCACCGTTACGGCATTGCGATCACGACCAGGCGGAACGGATGGCCTGACCGTGCAGGCCTTTGGCCCTGACCCGTCGGGGATTGAGCGGCGGTTGGCCAGCCTTGAAATCAGTTTTGAGCTTGAGGCGTTAGAAGCCAAGGCCGCGTTTGATTTGCCTGCCGAATTGCGCAACCGTGTCCGCCGCCTGGCGATTGCCGGTAAGCGCAGCGCTGGGGCGGTGGCCCTGACGGATGACGCGCTGAAGCGGCGCAAAGTGGCGCTGTTTGCCGGCCAACGTGCGCGTGAGGGGCAGGAATTGATTACCTCGCTGCATTTTCTGAAAAAAGCACTGGCCCCAACCGCTGAGTTGATCGAAGCCCCGGTCCGCGACAGCCTTTTGGCCGATCCCGATGTGGTAATTCTGGCCGATGTCGCCAAAATGACTGAAGCCGAGGCGACCAGCCTGCATGACTGGGTGGAAAAGGGCGGCCTGCTGATCCGGTTTGCCGGACCCAACCTTGCCGCTGCCAGCCTGCGCCAGATCGACGAAGACCCGCTGTTGCCGGTACGGCTGCGGGCGGGCGGGCGCAATGTTGGCGGCGCGATGTCCTGGGGTGCGCCGAAGAAGCTGCGGCCGTTCGAAAAAAGCTCGCCGTTTTTTGGGCTGGTGGTGCCTGACGATGTCGAGGTGACGTCGCAGGTGATCGCTCAGCCCGATCTGACATTGACGGCGCGCACCATCGCCTCGCTTCAGGATGGCACACCGCTTGTTACGCGCAAAAGCCTTGGCGATGGACGGGTGGTGCTTGTGCATGTGACCGCCAATGCCGAATGGTCGACCTTGCCTTTGTCTGGTCTGTTTGTTGAGATGTTGGAACGTTTGGCGGTCTCAACCCGGGTTGCAGCGCCATCGGCTACGGATCTGGCAGGCCAGCTTTGGCAGCCGGAAACCGTGATGAACGCCTATGGCGATCTGCGCAGTGCCGAAGACCTGATCGCGGTGCAGGGGGAAAGGTTGGCCGAGGCCGGTGCCGGGCCTGACTTGTTACCGGGGACGTACCTTAACGGGGACCGGCAGATCGCGGTCAATGTTGTTGCCGATGGGGAAAGCCTGGCAACAGCGCCCTGGCCTGCGGGCATTGCCCCGGAAGCGATGGAAACCGCCAGCGAACAGCCTTTGAAGGCTTTGCTGCTGGCCTTGGCACTTGTGATCCTGATGCTGGACATTCTGGCGACACTTTGGCTGGGCGGGCGGTTGCGCGGCCCGCGTCAGGGCGTGATTGCAGCGGGCTTGGCGCTTGCTGTTCTGACGGGTGCGCCACCGCAGGCCAAGGCCCAGGATAATCTGGCGCTGACGGCCACAGCGGAAACCGTGCTGGCCTATATCCGCACCGGGGATGCGCGGGTCGATGTTGCCTCCGAAGCGGGGCTATATGGGCTGTCGCAGGTGCTTGGCCAACGCACGGCGGTTGAACCGGTTGATCCAATCGCGATTGATCTTGAGCAGGACGAACTGGCGTTTTTCCCGCTGATCTATTGGCCCGTATCTGAGGCCCAACCGATCCCCTCCCAGGCGGCCTATGATAAGCTGAACCGCTATTTGCAGACCGGCGGCATGATCCTGTTTGACACCCGTGACGCAAATCTGGGCGGCTTTGGCAGCGGCACGCCAAATGGCCGTCGTTTGCAGCAACTGGCCGCCCCTCTAAGCATTCCGGCGCTGGAACCGGTGCCTGCTGACCACGTCTTGACCCGCAGTTTTTACCTGTTGCAGGATTTCCCGGGCCGCCATGCCCGGAGCGATGTCTGGGTTGAGGCGGCACCGAAAGACGCGGTGCAGGTTGAAGGCATGCCGTTTCGCAACCTCAATGACGGTGTGTCGCCGGTTGTGATTGGCGGCAATGACTGGGCCTCGGCCTGGGCGTTGTCGCGGCAGGGGCGCTATATGTACCCGATGGGTCGGGGCGGTTACGCCGGTGAACGCCAGCGCGAGATCGCGTATCGCTTTGGGGTCAATCTGGTGATGTATGTGCTGACGGGTAACTATAAATCCGATCAGGTGCATGTGCCGGCCTTGCTGGAAAGGTTGGGGCAGTAAGATGATGACAGATATCGTCATTGACCCGTTGCTGCCGGTCCTGGTTCTTGCCGGTCTGGCCGGTGGTATCGGCTTGTTGCTGATCCTTGGCATCTGGCGCGGGCTGGTAGGCTGGCCGACCAGGCTGATCGCAGCGTCAGTGTTGCTGCTGGCACTGGCCAATCCATCGCTGCGCCAGGAAGATCGCAGTCCCTTGTCCGATATTGTGCTGCTGATCACCGACCAGACTGCCAGCCAGCAGATCGCCGAACGGCCTGGGCAGATTGAACAGGCGCTGGCGTCGTTAAAGGCGCAACTGGCAGGGTTTGAAGATATTGAGGTCAAGACCGTGATCCTGGCCGACGCACCACAGGAAAGCGACGCGGGCAGTTTGTTGATGACTGCCCTTGCCGATGCGGCTGCCGGGGTTGCGCACACGCGGTTGGCGGGGGCGATCCTTGTCACCGATGGTCAGATCCATGACGCGGCTTTGGCACCGGACTTTCCGGCACCGGTGCATGTTTTGCTGACAGGTTCTGCCGATGACTGGGATCGTCGCCTGATGATCACCAGCGCCCCGGCATTTGCCATTTTGGGCGAACCGGTGACGTTGAAACTGAAGGTCGAAGATCGCGGTGCGGTTCCGGCCACGGCAGGTGATACGACCGATCTGGTGATCGCTGTAGATGGCGGGCCGTTGCAGCGGTTTCGGATCGAGGTCGGCAAAGAACTGGAACTGCCCCTGAAGCTGGCGCATGGCGGCCAAAACGTGTTGCAGTTTGAAGTGCCCGAGGTCGCGGGCGAACTGACCGATCGCAATAACGCCGCCGTGGTTGCCATCAATGGCGTGCGCGACCGGCTGCGGGTGTTGCTGGTGTCTGGCGAGCCGCATGCGGGGGAGCGCACCTGGCGCAATCTGCTGAAATCTGACAGCGCGGTTGATCTGGTGCATTTCACCATCCTGCGCCCGCCGGGCAAGCAGGATGGTGTGCCGGTCAGCGAATTGTCGTTGATTGCCTTTCCGACACGGGAATTGTTTCTGGACAAGATCGACGAGTTTGACCTGATCATCTTTGATCGCTACCGCCGTCGCGGGATTTTGCCCTCGGTCTATCTGGAAAATGTCGGCCAATATGTCGAAAAAGGCGGGGCGGTGCTGGTTGCGGCTGGTCCGGCTTTTGCCGGGGTGGAAAGCCTTTACCGCTCCCCCTTGGCGCGGGTGATGCCGGGGGCGCCAACTGCCGGGGTGTTTGAAACCGGGTTCGTGCCGCGTCTGACCGAGCTTGGCCAGCGTCATCCTGTGACCGAAGGATTGGAAAACTTCGCACCGCGCCCGCGCGATGCCGATGGCAACCCGGGCTGGGGCCGGTGGTTTCGGATGATCGACCTTGACCCTTTGTCGGGCCACACCGTGATGTCTGGCCCAGAAGATCGGCCATTGTTAATGCTCGACCGGGTTGGCAAGGGGCGGATTGCCTTGCTGGCCTCTGATCAGGCCTGGCTTTGGCATCGTGGGTTTGAAGGTGGTGGGCCACAGCTTGAACTGTTGCGCCGCCTGGCTCATTGGATGATGAAAGAGCCTGAGTTGGAAGAAGAAGCCCTGCGCGCCACCGCACGCGGGCATAACGTCACGATCACCCGCAGATCCCTGACCGAAGGTGACCGCACGGTCGAGGTCGAGGGCCCGAACGGGCGAGTTGCCGTCATCCCACTGACGGAGGTGTCGCCGGGGCGTTACACGGCCAGCTTTGACGGCCCGGAAAGCGGGCTTTACCGGTTGCGCGAGGCCGATCTTGAAACCGTGGTGGCGCTTGGCCCGGCGGCCCCCAAAGAATTTGAAGACGCGATTTCAACGCCTGGGATTCTGGCCCCCTTTGCCGCCGCGACCAACGGTGCTGTGACGCGGCTGTCCGAAGGTGTGCCTGATATCCGACTGGTGCGCGAAGGACGGGTTGCCGCCGGACGCGGCTGGATCGGGCTGACGCCGCGCGCGGCTTACGTCACAACCGATATTCGCCTGCGGCCCCTGGGATCGGCTTTGTTGTTCCTGCTGGCTGCCAGCCTTTTGATGCTGATGGCCTGGCGGCGCGAAGGCAAGTAAGACGGTTGCGGCTGTCCTGGCGGTCTTGGGTTGCATAAGTGGCAATTTGGTAATATTAGTTTACCAATTATTTGAAGAAAGGCCCCTGCAATGGAAATGCCCGTTCCCGATCCGACGATTCTGGCCCGAAAAGATCAGATCGTGCGCCGGTTGCAAGCTGTCCTTCCAGCCGAAGCCGTGGCGCATGATCAGGCCGAAACGAAGGTTTATGAATGCGATGCGCTGACCGCCTATCGTTGCCCGCCGCTGGCGGTGGTCCTGCCCACCAGCACGGATGAGGTCGCGGCGATTCTGAAGATCTGCTTTGAAGAAGATGTACCGGTGGTGCCGCGCGGCTCTGGCACGTCATTGGCGGGGGGGGCTTTGCCAACGGCGGATAGCGTGGTTTTGGGCGTCGCTCGGCTTAACCAGGTTTTGGAAACCGATTACGACAACCGCTTCATAAGGGTGCAGTCGGGCCGCACCAATCTAAGCGTCACCGGCGCTGTGCAGGAACAGGGCTTCTTTTACGCACCCGACCCATCCAGCCAGTTGGCCTGCGCGATTGCGGGCAATATCGCGATGAACTCCGGCGGGGCGCATTGTTTGAAATATGGCGTCACCACGAACAACCTGTTGGGGGTTCGGATGGTGATGATGGATGGAACCATTGTTGATGTCGGTGGTGCGCATCTTGACGCGGCGGGGTTGGATTTGCTGGGGTTGATCTGCGGCTCTGAAGGGCAGTTGGGGGTCGTGACGGAGGCAACGCTGCGCATCCTGCGCCAGCCCGAAGGTGCGCGTCCCGTGCTGATGGGATTTGACACCAACGAGGCCGCTGGCGCCTGTGTGTCCGACATCATCAAAGCCGGGGTTCTGCCTGTCGCGATTGAGTTTATGGACCGCCCCTGCATCCGCGCGACCGAAGCGTTTGCGCATGCGGGCTATCCCGATGTTGAGGCGCTTTTGATTGTCGAGGTTGAAGGCTCGGACGCTGAAATCGCCTTTCAGCTTGATAAGATCATCGCCATCGCAAAGGCGCATGATCCTGCTGAAATCCGCGAAAGCAAAAGTGCCGACGAAAGTGCCCGGATCTGGGCCGGGCGCAAGGCGGCGTTCGGGGCGATGGGGCAGATCAATGATTACATGTGCCTTGATGGCACGATCCCGGTCTCCCAATTGCCATTCGTTTTGACCCGCATTCGGGAACTGTCGGGGCAGTATGGCTTGGATGTCGGCAATGTGTTTCACGCAGGCGATGGCAACATGCATCCGCTGATCCTGTTTGATGCCAACAAACCGGGGGATCTGGAAAAATGCGAGGCGATGGGCGCGGATATCCTGAGGCTGTGTGTTGAGGTCGGCGGCTGTCTGACCGGCGAACACGGGGTCGGCGTGGAAAAGCGCGATTTGATGTTTGATCAGTACAGTCAGGACGACATCGCGGCCCAGTTGGCGATCAAGGATGTGTTTGATCCGAGTTGGTTGCTGAACCCGGCCAAGGTCTTTCCGCTGCGCAGCACCGAAAGCCGTCGCCAGGGGCGTCTTGCCGCTGAATAAGGGGGCGTTGCCCCCCGGCCCACCGGGCCTTCCCCCCAGAGTAGTTTTGGAACGATGATGATGAAGATTTCGGACGAAAACGGGCTTGCCGAGGCGATCGCTGCCAGCGCTGGCAGCCTGCGGATCACCGGTGGTGGCACAAGGGCGCTGGGCAATCCGGTTGACGGTGATGACCTGTCGGTGGCCGGTTTGACGGGTATCAGTCTTTATGAGCCGGGCGCGCTGACGTTGGTTGCCAAAGCTGGTACGCCGGTTGACGAGATCGAGGCACTTTTGGCCAGTGAAGGCCAGCGGCTGGCGTTTGAGCCGATGGATCATCGCGGTCTTTCAAAGCATCAAGGCACGCCAACAATTGGCGGTGTGGTTGCGGCAAATGTTTCAGGCCCACGGCGGATCGCTGTCGGGGCTTGTCGTGATTTTCTGTTGGGGGTGCGGTTTGTTGATGGCATGGGCCGGGTTCTGAAGAACGGTGGTCGGGTGATGAAAAACGTGACCGGTTATGATCTGGTCAAGCTGATGGCGGGCAGTTTTGGCAGCCTTGGGGTGATCAGCGAGGTATCGCTGAAGGTTCTGCCCGAACCTGAAACCCGCGCCGTGTTGCTGATCGAAGGGCTTGATGACGCGCGCGCAATTGCGGCCCTTAGTGCGGCGCTGTCGGCACCTTATGATGTGACCGGGGCGGCGCATATTGTGGCCGGGCTGGATGGAGCACCTGTGACGATGATCAGGCTTGAAGGGTTTGAAGCATCGGTCAAATATCGCGCCGAACGATTGCGCGATGAACTGTCCGGGTTTGGCGCGGGCCAGATTGAAGCGGACCCTGTCAAAACTGCTGCTGGCTGGGCCTGGTTGCGCGATCTTGAGGCGTTTCACGGCAAAGCAGGCGATGTCTGGCGGATTTCAGTGAAACCATCGGATGGGCCCAGCGTTGGCGCGCGGTTGCAACCATTTGGGGCTGAAGTGATCTATGACTGGGGCGGCGGGCTTGTCTGGGCGCTGGTGCCTGAAGGAACTGATGTGCGACAGGCAGTTGCAGGGATTGCGGGGCATGCCCGGATTGAGCGGGCCGCAGCCGAAACACGGCTTCGGTTTGGGGCCTTCCCGTCGACAGGTGTAGTGCTGGACAAGGTCGCAGCCGATTTGCGGCACAAATTTGATCCACGCGGGATCCTTAACCCCGGCATAATGGGATAGGCTGATGCAAACCAATTTCACCGATCAGCAGCTTGCAAAGCCCGGGCTGAAACGCGCCAATGAAATCCTGCGCTCCTGCGTTCATTGCGGGTTTTGCACGGCGACCTGCCCGACCTATCAGGTGCTTGGAGATGAGCTCGACAGTCCGCGCGGGCGGATCTATCTGATCAAGGATATGCTGGAAAACGACCGCCCGGCTGACGCGCGCACCGTCAAGCATATTGATCGCTGCCTGTCTTGTCTGGCGTGCATGTCGACCTGCCCGTCGGGGGTGCATTACATGCATCTGGTCGATCTGGCCCGTGAGCACATTGAGGAAACCTACAAGCGCCCGCTGTCTGATCGTTTGATGCGCTGGATGCTGGCGCGTATTCTGCCCTATCCGAAACGGTTCCGGCTGGCCATTCTTGGCGCCTGGATCGGGCGGCCATTTCAGGGGCTTTTACCGAGGCAATTGCGGGCGCTGATAGCGTTCGCGCCAAAGTCGATCCCGCCGGTCAGTCGCAATGACGATGCGCAGGTTTTTCCCGCCATCGGGCGGCGTGTGATGCGGGTGGCCTTGATGACAGGCTGTGCGCAAAAGGCTCTGAATACCGATATCAACGACGCGACGATCCGGATTTTAAGGCGGCACGGTTGCGAGGTCGTTGTCGCCAAGGGGGCGGGTTGTTGTGGGGCTTTGACCCATCACATGGGCAAAACCTCGGAAAGCCATGCAAGTGCTTTGCGCAACATCCGGGCCTGGTCGGCTGAGATGGACGGCGAGGGGTTGGATGCGATTGTCATCAACACCTCGGGCTGCGGCACGACCGTTAAGGATTACGGCCACATGTTTCGCGATGGGCCAGACGCTACGGATGCGGCACAGGTTGCTGGCCTTGCGCGCGATATCTCTGAGGTTTTAATGGACCTGCCACTGGCGGAAGGTCAGGCCAAGCCGTTGCGCGTGGCCTATCACGCGGCCTGTTCCTTGCAGCACGGCCAGCAGATCAAAACCCACCCAAAGACCCTGCTTGCGAAGGTGGGCTATCAGGTTGTTGAACCGGCGGACCCGCATTTATGCTGTGGCTCGGCTGGGACATATAATCTGCTTCAGCCGGAAATTGCCGGGCAGTTGAAGGCGCGCAAGGTGGCAACCCTGAAGGCGACCAAGCCGGAAATCGTGGCGGCTGGCAATATCGGCTGCATGATGCAGATCGCGTCTGAAGCCGGGGCGCCGATTGTGCATACGGTTGAATTGCTGGATTGGGCTACGGGCGGGCCGAAGCCGCCAGCTCTGGCGCAGCACAAGTTTTAACGCAACAGCAGGAAAGGAGCGGATTTCCGCGAATTGATCGAACAAGTACGTTTTAACCCACAAAGCGGCCTTAATCCTGCCGCATGAATTCGTAAATTACTGAGTTGGGGGCGCAGACTTGAGGATCAGGGATGCGCAAATTTTTGCTGCTTCTGCTTGTACTTTGGCTTACCGCCGAAAGAGCCCCGGCTACCGAAACCACAGGCCCGGTGGTGCTGTCATCTGCGGATGCAGCCCGTGCCTGGGAAGCGGTTGGCCGCGTTAACATCAACGGAACCGGGTTTTGCACCGGCGCGTTGATTTCCGAAAACCTGGTGCTGACTGCAGCTCACTGCATGTTTGACAAACGCACAGGTGCGCGCGTCAACATTGCTGACATCGAATTTCTCGCCGGTTGGCGAGATGGTCGCGCGGCAGCACAGCGTACCGCCAAGCGGGTCGTCCTGCATCCGGCTTATGAATATGGTAGCAGCCATCGGCTGGACCGTGTCGCCGCTGATATCGCCTTGATTGAGCTGGACCACCCGATTCGCAACAGTCGCATCGTGCCGTTCGCCTGGGCCAAACGCCCCAGGATCGGCCAAGAGGTGCAGGTTGTCAGCTATTCCAAAGATCGCGCGCAAGCCCCGTCTTTGCAGGAAACCTGCCAGGTTCTGGGTCGTGATCCCAGTGTGCTGGTGCTGTCTTGTAAGGTGAATTTCGGGGCTTCCGGCTCGCCGATATTTGTGATCGAAAATGGCGTGCCACGGATTGCTTCGGTCGTGTCGGCCAAGGCTGAGTGGAAGAACCAGGATGTTGCGCTTGGCACATCTTTGGGGCGGCCGCTTGAGCATTTGATCGGCCTTCTGAAAGCCAGCGATGGCGTGTTTCGCCGGATTGAATCCGTTAGTTCTCGATAACCTATCGATGTTGCGAAGGTGGGCCGGGGTGCCCGTAAGGCCGGAAACCCGTGAAAACAGGCTGATCACAACCCCCTCTTGACGGGCGAATATCTGCATCCCATATCAGTTTGGTCGGACGCCAAAATCAGGGTCTGACGTCACTGAACGGTCGGTCCGGGACGGACGGCCAATGGAAACGTATCGCTCAAGAAAGAGGATGCAGATATGCGCAACTTTGATTTTTCACCCCTTTACCGGTCCACTGTGGGCTTTGACCATTTCGCTGACCTGATCGACCGGGCCTTTACCGGCGATGTCAGCCAGAACACCTATCCACCGTTCAACATCGAAAAAACCGCCGAGGATGCGTATCGCATCTCCATCGCGGTTGCCGGCTTTGCCGAGCATGATCTGAACGTGGAAACCCGTGACAACCAACTGCTTGTGTCGGCGCGGAAATCCGAAGTAGCCCAGACAGAAGACAAGTCTTACTTGCATCGCGGCATTGCCCAGCGGGCGTTTGAAAAGCGTTTTCAGCTGGCCGACCATGTGGTCGTGACCGGTGCCACGGTCGAAAATGGCATGCTGCATGTCGATCTTGTGCGTGAAATGCCCGAGGCGCTGAAACCCCGCCGGATTGAAATCGCGTCGCATAAGACGATTTCTGCTGAAACTGTGAAGAAAGCTGTTTCAAAAGCTGCATAACGTCAGGTTTAGTGCACCTCACGTTAACCCGGGTCGGCAACGACCCGGGTTTTTGTTTGCCTGATCGCCGGGACACTTGCCCGGCAAGGGGATCAGATGCTCATGCAGATGTATTTCATTTCCAGATAATCATCGACCCCGTGGCTGGAGCCTTCGCGGCCCTGGCCCGATTGTTTGACGCCCCCAAACGGCGCGATTTCGGTGGAAATCAGGCCGGTATTGATGCCGACCATGCCATATTCCAGCGCTTCGGCCACCCGGTAAACCCGGCTTAGGTCACGCGCATAAAAGTATGAGGCGAGGCCAAAGATCGTGTCATTGGCCTGGAGGATCACGTCGGCCTCGTCCTTGAAGCGAAACAATGGCGCGACCGGGCCGAAGGTTTCGTCATTGGTCACCATCATGTCAGGGGTCACGCCGGTCAAGATGGTCGGTTCAAAAAACGTGCCGCCAAGGGCGTGGCGATGGCCGCCGGTGCGGACCTTGGCGCCTTTGGCCAAGGCGTCGGCGATATGTTCTTCAACCTTGGTGACAGCACTTTCGGTGATCAGCGGGCCGGTTGTAACGCCGTATTCAAACCCGTCGCCGACCTTCATCGCGGCAACAGCCACCGCAAGTTTTTCGGCAAATGCGTCATAAACCCCGTCCTGAACATAGATCCGGTTGGCGCAGACGCAGGTCTGACCGTTGTTGCGGTATTTGGAGATCATCGCCCCTTCGACAGCTTTATCAAGATCAGCGTCGTCAAACACGATGAAAGGCGCGTTGCCGCCAAGCTCCATCGAAGTTTTCATGATCTGATCGGCGGCCTGGCGCATCAGGATGCGGCCAACCTCGGTCGAGCCTGTGAAAGTCAACTTACGCACGATGGGGTTTTCGCAAAACTCCTTGCCGATGTCCGAGGATTTGGTGGACGGGATCACACTGAAGACGCCTTTGGGGACGCCTGCGCGCTCTGCCAGGGCGGCCATTGCCAGGGCTGACAGCGGTGTTTCAGTTGCCGGACGGGCGACAAAGGCGCAGCCGACGGCCAGGGCTGGGGCGACCTTGCGGGCGATCATGGCGTTGGGGAAATTCCAGGGCGTGATCGACGCGACAACCCCAACTGGCTGGCGGATCACGGTGATCCGCTTGTCTTCCTGATGGCCTGGAATTGTCTCGCCGTAGATGCGCTTGGCCTCTTCGCCGAACCATTCAACGAAGCTGGCACCATAAAGAACCTCGCCCTTGGCTTCGGCCAGGGGTTTGCCCATTTCAGCCGTCAGGATCGCGCCCAGATCGTCGGCATTGGCGACCATCAGGTCATACCACTTGCGCAGGATCGCGGCGCGGTCTTTGCCGGTTCGGGCAGCCCAGGGTTTTTGGGCGATCCGCGCGGCTTCGATTGCGCGGCGGCATTCTGCAACGCCCAGATCGGCGACAGAGCCGATGTCGGTTCCACGGGCCGGATTTGTGACGGTGAAAGTTGCGCCATCATCGGCATCGACCCAGTCACCGGCCACGAAGGCTTTGCTGCAAAGAAGGCTTGGGTCTTTCAAAGAGGCGGCAAGGTCGGTGAAATCTAGCATGGGTCGGGCCCTTTCGGCGCTGGAGGACTGTCTTTGCCAGCGATCTTTCACAATTCGCTTTTAATCGCAAGGGCGGCGGGGAATAGTGGCGCAAACCGCGTAGGCCGGGGGTGCAGAATGACGCAAACAGACTGGGATGACGCCTATGAAAACGGTGCCTATATCGCGGGCGCTGCCGACTATCCGCAGCGCTTGGCAGACCAGGCGGCGGCGTTTCGCAAGGATCTGGTAAGTCATGGCCGTTTGGAGCTGGACATCGCTTATGGCGATCATCCGCGTGAAAAGTTGGATCTGTTTTTGCCGGATGCGGCCTCCAGAGGGTTGGTTGTGTTTGTGCATGGCGGGTATTGGAAGGCGTTTGATAAATCCTACTGGTCCCATTTCGCAGCCGGCGCTTTGGCGCGGGAATATGCCGTGGCGATGCCCGGTTATGTGCTGACGCCCGAAGTGCGGATCAGCCAGATCACCCGGCAAGTGGCCGCTGCGATTGATAAGGCGGCCGGGCGGATTGCCGGGCCGATACATCTGACCGGGCATTCGGCGGGGGGTCATCTGGTGACGCGGATGCTGTGTTCGGACATGCAATGGTCCGTTTGTTTTAAGGAGCGTATCACCCGGGTCGTTTCGATTTCAGGCCTGCATGATCTGCGGCCTTTGCTGAAAACCCGCATGAACGACATCCTTGGCCTTGATGCGGACGAGGCTGCTTTGGAAAGCGCGATCCTGCACAGGGACGTGCTGCCGGTGCCGGTAGTCGCCTGGGTAGGTGGTGACGAGCGTCCGGCGTTCCTCGATCAAGCGCGCTGGTTGGCGCGGGATTGGGACAATGCCAAGACCGCGATTGACCCCGGCAAGCACCATTTCGACGTAATCGACGGCTTGTTGTTTGCAAACAGCCCTTTGATGACGGCGCTGTTTGCGGCGGATTGATCAGGAAAACGCCGGGTCGTTGTGAATAGGGGTCTGGTGGGACACTTCATGGTGGATGATGTCGTCATCACCAAGATAAGCGCCTGTCTGCACTTCGATCAGATGCAAATCGACCTTGCCGTGGTTTTCAAGCTGATGGGCCTGGCCTGCCGGAATGTCGACCGAGTGGTTTTCGTAAAGGTCACGCACCTCGCCTTCGATTGTCACCCGGCCAGAGCCTGACACCGCCAACCAATGTTCCGAACGATGGTAATGGCTTTGCAAGTCCAGCGATTTTCCCGGACGCACAATCAAATGGCGTACCTTGAAGCGGCTGTGATGGGTTAATTCGGCACTTTGCCCCCAGGCTTGCGGGGTCAGAATGGGGTGCGACTGGAAGCTGGATTTGGAAGGGTGAACTGACATGGCGAGATCCGGTTTTTAGCTGCGGGTATCACCAAGGTTAGGCAGCAGATGTAAAGTAAGGATTAAAATAATCGTTCAATATCAATTGTTTCCAAGATGGAACCAATCGCCGAGCAGAGTTGGAACGGGCCAGTGATCTGCTGCCCTCCAACCCAATAACGGGGTTTTAGCTTTTGCCGTAAAGGCTCCGCCAGGTGGGTTTGGAGTCTGCTGCGGCAGTACTTGCGTGCCAGATCGCACGGGCGATAGCGCGGGCCAGGCAAAGGCTGGCGGCATGGCCCAGCAGCAAAGGATCGACCATCGGATTGGTCATCTGCTTTTCCCCGGTCGCGGCCGCAAACACCAGATCACCATCATATGGCGTGTGGCTGGGAACAATCGCGCGTGCCATTCCGTCATGGGCCGCAGTGGCCAGACGGGTGGCCTGGGCCTGGGTCAGGGCGGCGTCGGTTGCGACAATCGCGATGGTGGTATTTGCATTTGCCGATGCGGCAAGTTCGGCAAATGGATCGGGTTCAAATCCGGGATCAAACTGCGCCGTCTGGCCAAACCCGCCAAACTCCGCCTCCATTTCATAAGGTGCTGCCCAGAAATTGCGCTGCCCGTTCTGCACCACGGATCCCAGCGGATTGGCCGCCACCAGCGCGCCGACAGTCAGCCCATTATCAAGCACCAAAGAGGCAGAGCCGAGCCCGCCTTTCAGGTCCATCGTCGTCGCTCCGGTGCCTGCCCCAACAGTGCCCAACGGGAAGTCAGCCCCGGCATTTTCCAGCGCCAGACGACCAAGGGCCTTATAGGGGTTTTCCGCCCAGTCCTTGTCGCCGCCGTTCAAAAGATCAAACAGAATTGCGCCGGGAACAATCGGCACCCGAACGGGGCCAAGCTGAAAGCCGCGCCCAAGCGTCAGCAGCCCATCCGCCACGCCCGAGGCGGCATCAAGCCCAAAGGCCGACCCGCCCGACAGAACCAGCGCGTCCACCTCCTGCACCATTTTGTCTGGCGCCAGCAGATCGGTTTCGCGTGTGCCGGGCGCCCCACCCATGACATGCACCGCTGCCGTGAAAGGCTTGTCGGCCAGCAGCACCGTTGCGCCGGATTTCAGGCCCGCATCGCTGGCATTGCCAACCTTGAGGCCAGCAATATCGGTGATCAGGTTTTTGGCGCCGGGCTTCATATGCAGCGTCCGCCATCGACTTCCATCGCGACGCCGGTGATCATGCTGGCCTCGTCTGAGCATAAAAAGCAGGCGGCGTTGCCCATATCTTCAGGCGTGGAAAACCGGCCCAGCGGGATCGTCGACAGGAATTTCGCGCGGATTTCCGGGGTGTCTTCACCCATGAAGGATTTCAGCAAAGGGGTTTCACCGGCCACGGGGTTCAGGGCGTTAACGCGAACGCCGTGTGCGGCAAGTTCAACCGCCATCGCTTTGGTCGCCGTGATCATCCAGCCCTTGGAGGCATTGTACCAGTTCAGGTTCGGGCGTGGTGAAACCCCGGCGGTGGAAGCGATATTGAGGATCGCGCCGGATTTGTTGGCTTTCAGATGCGGCACCAGATGGCGCGCGGTCAGGTAGACGGATTTGGCGTTAACGGCCAGGACGCGATCAAATTCGTCCTCGGAAATCGTTTCCATTGGGGCTGGCAGATGGGTGATACCGGCATTGTTGACCAGGATATCGACGGTGCCAAATGCCTTGATCGCATCCGCAACCATATGCATGACACTGTTGTTGTTCGCGACGTCAACGGTTTGGGCGATGCCCGCGATTTCGGCCGCAATTTCACGCGCTGATTCGGCGTTGATATCAGCGACCATCACGCGCGCGCCTTCAGCGGCGAATTTGCGGGCAATGCCCGCCCCAAAGCCCGAGCCTGCGCCGGTTACAATCGCGGTTTTGTCCTTAAGTCGCATGATGCCTCCTGCAAATAGATGATGTCAGAGTGCCGAAAATCCCGCCGAGTTCAAGGACGCAGTTGCGCTAGGCCCCTTTGGGTGCGGCACATGCCCAGGTGATTTTGGTCAATCCGGCAAGACGGCCAAAGCGGCCCAGTTCAGCTGCGAGTTTGCGGCCCCGGCTTGCAGGCCAGTCAACGCCGGGTTCGGGCCAAAACCCAGTGACCGTCAGGGTCAGGCTGGGGCGATCGCCCTTGGCCTCAATGCGGCCAACGAAGCGGTCGCTTTCCAGCAAGGGGTAAACGTAATAGCCCCATTTGCGCTGATCTTTTGGCACGAACATTTCGTTGCGATAGTCAAAGCCAAAAAGCCGCGCCAGCCGGATCCGGTCGCGGATTGCCGGATCAAACGGGTTCAGCAGACGCAGGCGGCTACTGGGCGGCGGCAAGTTGGCGAGGTGGGTTTCGATATCGGGCGGGGCCAGGGCGGTATGGATTGACTTGTCGGCGGCGACATAGTCAACCGGCACCAGATCAGGGCGGCGCGCGCGCCAGGCCTTAACCTCGGGCGCATCGGTTGCGGCCCAGAACCGCTGGACTTCGCCGGGACTAGCAAGGGTCAGCCGATCAAGCGCGCTGTCGCACAGCCAATTGATTTGATCCTGATCGCTGATGTCTGCCTGACGATAGGCCTCCGGGATCACCCGTTCGCTGAGGTCATAGAATTTGGTAAAATTCTCACGATGTGAGGTGGTTAATGTGCCGCCATACCAAAGCTGATCCAGCGCCTTTTTATGTGGCGGCCTGGCCCACATTTCACGCGGGCCTTCGATTTTGGAGTCAAAAGCGTGGGTGGAAAGCGGCCCTTCTGCCCGGATGCGGTCATGAATATCGCGGATCGCATCGCGGGCGAGGCCCGATTGATACCAGTCATGCCGTGCCACCTTGTCGCCAAGCCGTCGATACTGCCGCTGCCAATAGGGATAGAATTCCATCGGGATCAAGCTGGCGTCATGGGTGAAATGCTCAAACAACTTCCGGTCATCTTTCAGCATCGGCCAAAGCTGTTTTTCGCGGTAATTCTGGTTGCGCGTCCACAGGATATGGTGATGTGCGCGGGTGACATTGCGGATGGTGTCGATCTGCACAAAGCCCAGATCGTGGATCATTGCAGGCAAATCCAGCGGCCCGGTCGGCGTCGCTGACAGGCCAAGCGAATGCAGCCACAAATGGCGGGCCTGTTTGTTGGTCAGTTTCAGCATTCAGGATCGCCTTGCAACGGGTCGCGGCCAAAACGTGGCACAGGTGATGCGGGGATGGCAAGCGGTGCTGTGGGCTTTACGCCGGCAGGCAGGTGGTATCCTGCCCAAATTGCGGGTCAGGTCCGGATCGGGATTGATCCGGCTTTGCGGCGGCGGGCCAGTTCGCGGTAAAGGGCCTCGGGGGAAACGCTGATATCGCGCGCGATGCTGTGCCAAGTGCCTTTGTCGGGCAGCACCCCATCATGCCAGGCCAGCCAGGCGTCAAGCCGGTTCGACACCCGGTTAAGCGAGGCGATTTCCGCCCGCATCCTTGCGGTGCGCACCTCCTGCGCCAGATAGTTGGCATAGGCCACAGCGGCTTGGCTGCTGTTGGCGATCAGGGGGCGAACAAGGGTTTTGGGCCAATAGGTCAGACGACTTGGCGCGATCGCGATCGCGGCGCAATGGTAACGCGCACTCATCAACGAGGCTTCGGCCAGGATCGCGCGTGGGCCAGCGCGTTGCAGGATGAAACTGTTGCCGTCAAGCTGTTGACGCAGCAAGTGGATTTCACCGGTGTCGACGCGATAAAACTGGCGAACGGCATCATCGCGATCAAACAGCATCGCACCTTTGGCCAAAAGCCGTGTCTGGTGGGGAATGTCTGTCAGGTGATCAAAAAAATTGCCGGGCATGATTGTTATCATGTCTGCAATTGGCAATACCTGCAACAAGGGGGGCACTGGTTTGGAACGGAGGTCAGGATGAAACACTTGCTTGTGACTGGGTTGTTATGTGTCGCCCCGGGGTTGGGCTTGGCCCAGCAGGGCCATGACATGACCCATACTGACGTGGACAATCATGGGCATGGAGTGATGCCGCAGGATGCCGTGCAGCAAGGGGTGATGCCACCGGTGTCCGAACCCGGCCAAGCCGCCTTCGCTGCAATCGCCGAGATTGTGACCCTGCTTATGGCCGACCCGTCAACGGACTGGAGCATGGTGAACATCACCGCGTTGCGCGAACATTTGCGGGATATGGATGTGGTGACGATTGACGCCAAAGTCATGACCAGCCCAATTGATGGGGGCTTGCGATTTGTTGTCAGCGGGGCCTCCGATGTGGCCCCGTCGATCCGGCGGATGGTGCCGGCACATGCTGCGGTGATGCAGGGCCAGGATGGTTGGACCTATGCGGCAGAAGAAACCGATGATGGCGCGATTTTGGATGTGATCGCGCCCAGCGGTGATCTGGTAAAACTGAACGCCTTGGGGTTTTTCGGAGTGCTGGCAATGGGCGGGCATCATCAGGCGCATCATTTGATGATGGCAACCGGCAAGTCGCCGCATTAGGACTGTCACCCGACCGAGTGGATCAGGCCGGGCCGCAGGGTTGCCCCCAAAGCCCGGCCCGATTTTCAGATCACGTTATGGTCTGGGCCGTAAGGAAACCCGGTGATGTTTTCGGCCCCGTCTTCAGTCACGATCAGGATATCGTGTTCGCGGTAGCCGCCAGCGCCCGGGGTGCCGTCTGGGATTGTCAGCATTGGTTCCATTGACACGACCATGCCGGGTTCCAGCACGGTGTCGATGTCTTCGCGCAGTTCAAGACCAGCCTCGCGGCCATAGTAATGCGACAGCACGCCAAAGGAATGGCCGTAGCCGAAGGATCGGTATTGTAGCAGGCCCATATTGGCGAAGAAGTGGTTAATCTCGGCAGTGATGCCGGAACATCTTGCGCCGGGTTTGATCAGCGACAGGCCCAGTTCATGCGCGCCGACATTGGCTTGCCAGATGCCAAGGGATGCGGGATCGGGATCGCCCAGAAACAACGTCCGTTCAAGCGCTGTGTAATAGGCCGAGATCATCGGGAACGTGTTCAGGCTAAGGATGTCGCCCTGTTGCAGGGCGCGGGTGGTCACGGGGTTATGCGCGCCATCGGTGTTCAGCCCGGACTGGAACCAGACCCAGCTGTCGCGCAGCTCACTTTCCGGAAAGGCGCGGGCGATTTCCAGTTCCATCGCGTCACGCCCAGCCATTGCTACGTCAATTTCGCGCGTGCCTTCGCGGATGGCTGCGCGGATGGCGTCGCCACCCAGATCGGCAATGCGCGCGCCTTCGCGGATGAGGGCGATTTCGGCCGGGCTTTTGGCCATGCGTTGCTGCATCGTGTGGCCGGCCAGATCGGTGCTGCGGCTGGGTTTCAAAAAGGCGTTGAACCGCTCAAGCTGTTGCAAGGTCAAGTGATCGCCCTCAAACCCCAACGATTTGCCTTCGCCGGTGATCGCGCGGATCGCGCGCCAGAAATTGTCGCGCTGCCAGTCGGTGTAAACGATGTTGTCAGTTGCCGAGCGTCGGCCCGGCTGGCCACCGTCGATGCCTGCCGAAATGGTCACGGCCTGATCCTGGGTGATTACAACTGAGTAAGGCCGCCCGAAGGAGCAGTACAGAAAGCCTGAATAATAAGCGACATTATGCATGGATGTCAGCACCGCAGCGTCGGTGTCGGTCCGGGCCATGATCTGGCGCAGGCCAGCAAGGCGCGCATCATATTCGGCTTGCGCAAACGGCAGTGGCGCTTTTTCCCCATTGGGAAAGGGCGCGAATTCAGGACGGGTTTGGGTGTGCATGTTCACTTTTGACCTCCGGGTCATTTCTCCGGAGGGGGTTCTGCCATCCGGAAAGAAATCCGGGCGTACAGGACAAATGCGGGATCGGCCCGCAGGCGGTGTGGTTGCCAACACAAGACGACGCCATCGTCAGTGCCTGAATAGCCAGCTACGCCCTGTCGGCGGAAAAATCAACTGTTTTTAGACTGGATGGCGTGGTGGATTAGTCGGGCGTTGTGGTGAATTCCAGCAACCGGGTGCGCAGGTCGTTTGGGATTTCCATTGCCCGGCGTTTTGTAAGATCCATCAGCAGGCATTTGAAGGTCGATTTGAACACCAGTTTGTCGTCTGATGCCCGGTATTGCCGGTGCAGGAAACTGGCGGATTTGCTGCCGATTTCAAGGACACCTGAGGTTTGGTAGATGATGTCGCCCGCCAGCACCTCGCGCGCGAATGTGCTGTCGGCATGGACCACCGCGAAGGATCGGGGCGTGCCTGAGGCAAGGGCCGCTCGATCAAGCCCGCAGGCGGCCTGAATTGAAAAGCCGCCATCGCTGCACAGAACGAAGTAATTGTTGACGTTCATATGGCCAAGGATATCGCAACCCCTGGGGTCGATCACGCGGCGGGCGGTTTCTATAGCGGGCATTGTTGGGTGTCCTTGGTCGGGCGGGCTTTTGAGTATTTGAGCAATAAAGAAGCCGGAAACTCAGCCGTGCAGGGCGGCGATGGTTTTGAGTGTGGAGAAACCGTATAAGGCCTCGAAGCCTTTTTCGCGACCGTGGCCGGATTTGCCGATGCCACCAAAGGGCAGTTCGACACCACCGCCAGCGCCGTAATTGTTGATGAAGATCTGGCCTGCGCGAATGGCTTTGGCGGCACGCAT
>CAYXXQ010000018.1:0-20747 GCA_964469075.1 uncultured Rhodobacter sp. | reverse complement strand
AGTAGTCCATCAGGAATTCCGCCGCCTCAAACGCCGCCTTGCGATGCGGCGAGGCCGTTGCCACCATCATGATCTGCGCCCCCGGCGGCAAGCGGCCATAGCGGTGCAGAATCAAACAATCGCTTAAAGGCCAGCGGGCCCGGGCCTCGGCCTCTATCGCGGTCAGGGCACTGTGGGTCATTGCCGGGTAGTGTTCGATTTCCATATATTTCAGCGGCTTTTGCGGCAGGTCGCGAACAAGGCCAGTGAAGGTCACAATCGCCCCGGCGCCAGTGCCGAAATCCGCAAGCTCCTGCGCCAGATCGAAATCCTTTTGTTCCACCCTGACAGCCATGTCAGCCGCCTGTCATGGGCGGAAAAAACGCGATCTCGCGGGCCTGGCTGATGGGGGTGTCGAAATCAACCAACGTCTGATCAACAGCAACCCGGATCGCACTGAGATCGGCGAACGCGGCGGCATAGCGAACATCGCGATGGGTCAAGTCCTGGATCAGCTCAGCCACAGTTTCCGCCTTTGTTTCAATGGCTTCGCGTGGTTGACCGACGCGTTCGCGTACCCAGGCGAAGTACACAACGTCGATCATGGCTGATCCTCATCCGCGAAATAGGGAAGGGATTTTTTGAAGTAATCCCAGCCGGTGATCAGGGTCAGAACGGCGGCCAGCCAGATCATGACGATGCCGGCTTTATAGCTGTAATCCCAGGCGAGGTATTTCCAGCGCAAGCCGAACAGATCTTCGGCCTGGCCGGTTACAACCGCGATGACCTGATCGCGTTCCATCGCGTAGGCCTGAACCACGTAGTAATGTTCAAACAGCAGATGGGCGAAAAAGATGCAGATCGCGACCATCTGAACGGCAGTTTTCCATTTGGCCAACCAGGTGACCGGCAGGGTGATGGTTCTGCCGCCCAGAAATTCCCGCAGGCCCGAGATGAAAACTTCGCGCAATATGATCGCCATTGCCGGGATCACAAACAGGCTGGTGCCGTTCAGCAAGACCGCCAGCATCGCCAGGGCAATGATGGTCATCGCCTTATCGGCAATCGGGTCGAGCATCCGGCCAAAGCTGCTGATCTGCTGCCAGCGCCTTGCCAGCATTCCGTCAAGATAATCCGTCAGGGCAGCAGCGATGAACAGGCACAGCGCCAACCAGTCGGACCAGGGGCGGGGGAACACCTCGTAAACCGCGACAAGCAGGGGGGCTGCAACCAGGCGCATAACGGTCAGAGTGTTGGGCAAAGTCCATCGCATAAGGGGATCCAGTATTCGGTTGGTTCAAGCCTGTTTAGCCGGTCAGCCGCGATCATGGAAGAAGTCATGAATGGTTTCCGCCAATGTGTCGGAAATACCTGCAACCGATTTCAAGTCCGTCAGGCCCGCCCGCGACACAGCCTTGGCCGAACCGAAATGCGCCAACAATGCACGTTTGCGTGTGCTGCCAACGCCCGGAACGCCATCAAGGGGGGTGGCCCCGATGGCTTTGCTGCGTTTCTGGCGATGCGCGCCGATGGCAAATCGGTGGGCCTCATCGCGCAAACGTTGCACGAAATAAAGCACGGGGTCGTTGTGACGCAGCGCAAACGGACGCTGGCCTTTGCGGTAAAACTCTTCCTTGCCAGCATCACGGTCTTCGCCTTTGGCGACACCGATGAAGGGCATGTCGGACACGCCAAGTTCCGTCAGGATTTCGGCCACAGCTGAAACCTGCCCGGCGCCACCATCGATCAGCAGCAGGTCGGGCCAGGTGCCTTCTTTGCGATCCGGGTCTTCATTCAACAAGCGTTTGAAGCGGCGGGTCAGAACCTCTTTCATCATGCCGAAATCGTCGCCGGGGGTCAGGTTTTCGCCTTTGATGTTGAACTTGCGATAAGCCGATTTCATGAAGCCCTCAGGCCCCGCGACAATCATGCCTCCGACCGCGTTTGTCCCCTGAATGTGGGAGTTGTCGTAGACCTCAACCCGCTGCGGCGGGGCCCCAAGATCAAAGGCTTCGGCCAGCCCGACCAGCAATTGCGCCTGGGCGGTGGTTTCCGCCAGCCGACGGCCGAGGGATTCGCGGGCGTTGCGATGGGCGTTTTCGACAAGCTCTGCCTTTTCACCCCGTTGCGGCACTAAAATTTCCACTTTGCGGCCCAGTTTGGCACCAAGGGCGTCCAGCATCAGATCAAGGTTTTCGATCGGATTTGACAACAGGATCATGCGCGGTGGTGGGCGATTGGAGTAGAACTGGCCAAGGAAAGCTTCCAGCACCTCTTCGGCCTCGGCCCCGGATCCGGTGCGCGGAAAATAGGCCCGGTTGCCCCAGTTTTGGTTGGCACGGATGAAAAACACCTGCACGCAGGCCTGCCCACCTTCCTGATGCAGCGCGATGATATCGGCCTCTGCCACGCCTTGCGGGTTGATGCCTTGGGCGGATTGCACCTGGGTCAGCGCCCGGATGCGGTCGCGCAGGGCGGCGGCACGCTCAAACTCCATCGCTTCGCTGGCGGATTGCATCTGGCTTGCCAAATCGGACTGGATGCGGGTGGACCGGCCTGACAGAAAGCTGGTCGCATCATCCACAAGGGCACTATAATCGGTTGCGGAAATCCGCCCCACACATGGGGCCGAGCAGCGCGCGATCTGGTGCAGAAGGCAGGGCCTCGTACGCGCGGAAAACATTGCGTCCGAGCAGTTGCGCAACAGGAAAACCTTCTGCAACTGGTTCAGCGTACGATTGACCGCCCCGGCCGAGGCAAAAGGGCCGTAGTAATCGCCTTTTTCACTGCGCTTGCCGCGATGTTTCTTGATCTGCGGGAACCCGTGTTCACGTGACACCAGAATGTTGGGGAAGCTTTTGTCGTCGCGCAGCAGCACATTGTATTTGGGCTTTAGCTGCTTGATCAGGTTTTGTTCCAGCAGCAGCGCTTCGGTTTCCGTGCGCGTTGTCAGAAACATCATCGACGCGGTCGCCGAAATCATCCGCGCGATGCGCACCGTATGCCCCGAGGTCTTGGCATAAGACGACACCCGCTTTTTCAGATTGCGCGCTTTGCCGACGTAAAGAACCGCCCCTTTGTCGCCCAACATGCGGTAAACGCCGGGAGAATTGTCCAGCGACTTCAGATAGCCCTGAATGCACAGATGGCCGCGTGGCTGATCGCGAACGGTCGGGCTGTGGCCTTCTTCGTCATAAGGGGTCGAATTCTGGGTCTCGGTCATTGGGGGCCTATGATAGGTGATTCTTATGTCCCGTGGTCCAACTTCGGCGCAAGATCAAGAAAAAACCTGTCCACGAAACCTGTGGATAAGTCTGGGGGCAATACTATGATCCTTGGTTTTTTTCGTTTGAAATGACGGGTTTCATCGGTTTGCCTAATTTTTAGGCGCGTTTTCAAACCCTTGATTTCACGCGATATTTTTCTTTCCACGGGCCAAATTCTTGAAATCATTAGGGAATTTGTAACGGTTTGTTTGCTTATCGGTTCAAAGTGGAAAACTCTGGCTTTGGTGTTTTCAACCTCGGGGCGCAATTGTCACTCAACCCCCTGAACATCCGGTGTTTTCCAACCCAAGTGCTGACCGCCATCTATGCACAAAAGCTGTCCGGTCAGGGCCGGAGAGGCCAGGATGTAGCGCATCGCAGCGGTGATATCTTCGGGATTTGCACCCCGTTTCAGAACTGTCGCCGCGCGCTGTGCGTTGAAATGATCCGCCGATTGGCGCGCGCCCTGCATCGTTGGACCCGGGCCGATTGCGTTGACGCGAATGGCCGGGGCAAGGGCTTGGGCCGTGGTCTGGGTCATCGCCCACAGCCCCATTTTGGCGATGGTATATGTCATAAACTCGGGCGTCAGTTTGCGCACGCGCTGGTCGATCATGTTGATGACGCAGGCGCCGGCCAGCGGTTCACCATGTGCATCAGTGGTCACCGGCGGGGCTTGCCGGGCAAACTGTTGTGTCAGCAGAAAAGGCGCGCGCAGGTTGCTTTCAAGATGCCGATCCCAGCTGCGCCGCGTCGCGGTTGCAAGCGTGTCGTATTCAAAGATCGAAGCATTGTTGATCAGGATACTCAAGGGCCGACCAAGCGCATTGGCGGCACGCGCCACCAGGGTTTCTGTCTGGGCCTCTTCCAGCAAATCCGCTTGCAGGGTCTCCACGCGCACGCCAAGGGCTGCGATTTCGGCCGCTGTTTTGGCCGCGTCATCAGCCGATCCGGCATAATGCAGCGCGATGTCGTGGCCGTCCTCAGCCAGGGCCAGCGCCATTTCACGGCCAAGCCTGCGGGCCGCGCCGGTGATCAGTACCGCTGCATTCTGCATCGCGTCAAACCTTCCAATCAGACCAAAAGCGCAACCAGATAAATCAGGTAGGCCACCGCCAGCGCCGCCCCCCAGATCCGGTTGATGTTCATATTCCAGAAAACAAAAGGCACGATCAGGATCGAAGACCCCAGCATCACCCAAAGGTCAAACGCCAGGATGCCCTCTGGAATGGCCAGCGGGCCGAAAAAACTGGCGACCCCCATGATGCCCAACAAGTTGAACATGTTGGAGCCGATCACATTGCCCAAAGCCACGTCCCCATGCCTGCGCAGCGCAGCCATCACGGTCGTTGCCAGTTCCGGCAGGGAAGTCCCGATAGCCACAATCGTCAAGCCAATAACCGCCTCGCTGACACCGTAATGCCGGGCCAAACCCAAGGCCCCGTCGACCAGCAATTCCGCCCCCAAGGGCAGACCGATCAGACCCAGCAAAAGGAAAACAGCGATCTTCCAGCCGGGCATGCTGCTGTCAGCACCTTCGACGTCTTCCAGATCGTCGCAAGGATCACAGGCGCCATCTTTGCGGTGTTTCTGGGCGGACAGAAACGACTCCGTCAGCATCGCTGCAAGCAGCGCCAGCAAGATCACGCCATGTAAGTAATAAAGCGGCCCCATGAAGCAAAGCGCGATGAAAATGACCGATGCGCCCAACATGAAACTATAGGTTTTGCGACTGTCGCATTTGGCGGTATCAATGCCCGCGATCATCGCCGGGATGCCCAGAACCATCAGGATATTGGCGGTGTTTGACCCAACCACATTACCAATTGCAATTCCCGGCGCATTATCAAGGGCGGCTTTGATGGCGATCAAAAGCTCCGGCGCCGAGGTGCCAAAGGCCACAACGGTCAGGCTGACAATCAATGCCGGAATGCCCAGACGCAGGCCCAGATTGACGGCACCGCGCACAAGGGTATCGCCTGCCAACAGCAGGATAACCAACCCTGTTACCGTAAAGACAATGTCCATCTGCTGCCCTGTTGATCCCCGGCCTGTCCGACTTTACCCTTGACGGTCACAGGCGCAAGGCCCGTCGCCCAGGATGTAACTGCCGCATTTCGGGCATTTCTTTGTCTCAAGCGGCTTGCGAGACTTGAACGGGTTGTCGATCTTGGGCGCGCGCAATTTGCCAAACATCGCCAGTACCAGGATGCCAATCAGAAATAATGAGACGACTTTAACAATCATGCTTACAGCCCATATTGTGCCCAGAGCGCGCGATCTTCGACAACGCCAATTGCGTCGGATGCCACCTGCACCCCGAACCGTTGGATCAGGCTTCGTTTCGGGCCATGCACCGCAAAGATCGCTTTATCGCCAAAAACCTCTTTCATTTTTGGCACGAGATGACCGATGCCATCGGCAAGGCCCACACTGACGGCGTTTTCGCCGACCCAGATTTCGCCGGTGAACAGGTCTTTGTTTTCGGCCAAACGCTCCCCACGACGGGATTTGATCTGGGCTATGAAGGAATTGTGGATCTGCTGTTGCAGGGCCTTCAGGCGTTTCACGTCCTCGGCTCGTTCAGGGCGGAACGGATCCATCATCGACTTGTCCTTACCGGCTGTGTGAACGCGCCGCTCAATCCCTTGTTTTTCCATAAACTGGTTGAACCCGAACGAGGCTGAAATCACCCCGATCGAGCCGGCAATAGAACTGACATCGACAAAAATCTCGTCCGCAGCGCTGGCCAGCCAGTATCCGCCCGAAGCGGCGACATCTTCAACAAAGGCATAAACCGGGATTTTCTTTTCCTCTGCCAGCCGCCGGATACGTGCGGCGATCAGCGAGGATTGCACAGGTGAGCCGCCGGGCGAGTTGACCAACAGCGCAACCGCCTTTGGCTTGCCGCGCGTGAAGGCCCGCTCGATCAGGTCTGCCGTACCGGCATCGTTCAGGTTTTGCGCCCCGAAACGCCCACCGGATGCAATTGTGCCCGACAGCCGAATAACGGAAATCAAAGGCGGGGTTTTGATAAAAGGAAGCCAACGTTTCATGACTTGGATGTAGGGCTTGGTGGGCTTAAGAACAAGGTGAAAGGTCACGCTGTTTATGCGACGCAGTTTTCGGATACGGCCAAAAACCAACCCACGGAATTCCACTGAAGCGAAACATTGTTGCGCATCGCGGCGAAAACGCGACGTAAATCACGTTTTCAGAGTCGATTTCCCCCTGTTCACCCTATGCCCTTTCCCGTAAATCGGCGGGGAAGATTCGTAATGAGTTCCCGTCCGGGAACGACCACAGTCAGGAGAAACGCGAAATGAAGGTGCTCGTACCCGTCAAGCGCGTGATTGACTACAACGTGAAAGTCCGTGTCAAAGCGGATGGCAGCGGTGTCGATCTCGCCAATGTCAAAATGTCGATGAACCCGTTTGACGAAATCGCCGTCGAACAGGCGATCCGCCTGAAAGAAGCCGGCAAGGCCGACGAAATCGTTGCTGTATCAATCGGCGTCAAGCAAAGCCAGGAAACCCTGCGTACCGCTTTGGCAATGGGTGCGGATCGGGCGATCTTGATCGAAGCCACCGACGATGTTCACACCGATATCGAACCCCTGGCGGTTGCAAAACTGCTGAAGGGCGTTGTCGATGAGGAACAGCCGGGCATGGTATTGCTGGGCAAGCAAGCGATTGACAACGACATGAATGCCACCGGCCAAATGCTGGCAGCCTTGCTGGGCTGGTCGCAGGGAACGTTCGCCTCGGAACTGGATGTTGACGGCGACAGCGCTGTTGTCACCCGCGAAGTTGATGGTGGTTTGCAGACAATTAGAGTCAAAATGCCGACAATTATCACAGTTGATTTGCGTCTGAATGAGCCGCGCTACGCCTCTTTGCCAAATATCATGAAGGCTAAGAAGAAGCAGTTGGATATCAAGACACCTGCAGATTACGGCATTGATGTTGCACCGCGTCTGGAAATCACCAAAACGACCGAGCCTTCGGCCCGTGCGGCGGGTGTCCGGGTTGCAGATGTGGCCGAACTGGTTGCGAAACTTAAAGACGAAGCGGGGGTAATCTGATGGCTGTTCTTCTATTGGCCGAAATTATCGGCTGTGAAATTTCCATCGACCAGACCGGCAAAGCTGTAACGGCTGCGCAGGCGTTGGGGGATGTGACCGTTCTTTGTGCCTCGTCCGGGTGCGGTGCGGCGGCGGAAGCTGCGGCCAAACTGGCTGGTGTGTCCAAAGTGCTGTGCGCTGACGATGCCGCCTATGGCAATGGTCTGGCAGAGCCGATCTCTGATCTGATCGTCAGCTTGGCCGGGGATTATGAACATATCCTTGCACCTGCAACTTCGGCTGCAAAAAACATCCTGCCCCGGGTTGCGGCCCTGTTGGATGTGATGGTGATTTCGGATGTGACCGCCGTGATCGACGGCGCAACCTTTGAACGCCCGATCTATGCGGGCAATGCCATTCAGACGGTCAAATCATCGGACGCAACCAAGGTTGTTTCGATCCGGACGGCAGGGTTTGATGCTGCCGCTGAAACCGGGTCCGCATCCGTTGACTCCATTGCCGCTGTTGCCAATCCAGGCCTGTCGGAATGGGTTGAGGACAAGGTCCAGGAAAGCAATCGCCCGGAACTGACCAGCGCGAAAATCGTTGTGTCCGGTGGCCGTGGCGTTGGCTCGGAAGAAAGCTTTGCGATCATCGAAGCCCTTGCCGACAAACTGGGTGCCGCCGTAGGCGCCTCCCGCGCGGCGGTTGACAGTGGCTATGCCCCGAACGACTGGCAGGTTGGCCAGACCGGCAAGGTTGTTGCCCCTGACCTTTATATCGCTTGTGGCATTTCCGGTGCGATCCAGCATTTGGCCGGCATGAAAGACAGCAAAGTGATCGTTGCGATCAACAAGGACGAAGAGGCGCCGATTTTCCAGGTGGCTGATTACGGCCTGGTTGCCGATCTGTTTGATGCGGTTCCGGCCCTGACCGAAGCCCTTTAAGCAGCCCTTCGACCTAACTAAACACAAGCAAAGCCCGCCGTGATCCGGCGGGCTTTTTCATGCCTGGCGCGGTGTGCGTTTCAGACCATCCGTTCCAGCACGGGCCCCAGCTTGTCGGTGACAGCCTGATGAATTTCAGGGCCGGGCATCAGGCGGGCCGTGCCAGCCTCATCCATTGAGTAGACCATGCCTTTGGCGGCGGCGTCATGGGCGCGGCGATCCACCACACATTCCACAACCTCGGTCGCCATCGGGCTGATTGCATCGACCATCGCCTGATCGACGAACATCGGATCAGGCCCCATGCCATCGACCGCCGCAAGGCCAAGGCTATCGGCCGGCGGGTGATCCGCCGCCCATAGCAGAACCGTCTTGCCTTTGATCCGCCCCAGCAGACTGGTCATGCGCGCGATCCAGGCGATCTTCAACTCTTCCACCACGATGTCAAACCTGATCGGGTTTTTCTCGGCCAGCTTTTGCAGCAGATGCCCGGTGAAATGAATGTCGGTGAAATCGACCTCTTTATAGAGGGTTTGCAGGATCTTTGACGGCGCGATAAAACGATCATTTCGGCGCGGATGCACTTTATAAAACCGGTTTGACAGGTTTTGCGCGCCCATTATGCCGATCACCGTCACCTTTGCCTCAGTCGTAGCCATCAGTACGGAGGGGTCATTCAGATAGAAATCGACCCCCGCATTTATCACCGAAAAATTCGCGCAAGGCATGTGTAGTCGGCGCTGCAAATGCTGTGTAAATGGAAACGGAATGTACTTTCCGAAAGTTTCAGTACCCCCCAGAAAAGCGCAATATGATCGCCTAAGATCGGGCCTTGGCCCGCGAAATCGTGTTTGCGATTTGCCATGTCTATATAGACTATAGTCCAGCGAACCGCGATCAATACGGTCGTGTTTCATAGGTACCACCCTAAATTTTACTCACCCAATTCCGACTATGACCGCGACTGATTGCCAAACATCTAAGGCGACACTTTGAATAGTTTCGATTGTCGATAATTGCCTTGCCACCCCCGGCACCTGCTGCCTATGCTGCAGTGCAACAATTTCGGCAAAGCCGACAAGTTCAGGAGCAGGCATGACAATCACCAATGTAGGCATCGTCGGTGCTGGGCAGATGGGCAATGGCATCGCGCATGTCTTTGCCTTGGCGGGGTTTGACGTGCTGCTGCACGATATTTCGGATGAAGCACTAGCCAGCGGCATCGAAACCATCACCGCCAACTTGGCCCGCCAGGCCGGGCGCGGCAAAATCACCGACGCTGAGATGACCGCCGCTTTGGGCCACATCAAGACGACACGGAAGATCGCCGAACTTGGCCCGCTGAACCTGATTATCGAGGCCGCGACAGAACGCGAAACCGTCAAGCAGGCGATTTTTGAAGACCTGATCCCGCATCTTGCCCCGGACACGATCCTGACGTCCAACACCTCGTCGATTTCGATCACAAGGCTTGCCAGCCGCACTGATCGTCCAGAAAAGTTCATGGGTTTTCACTTCATGAACCCGGTGCCGGTCATGGAACTGGTCGAACTGATCCGCGGCATCGCAACTGACGAACCAACCTTCAAGGCCCTGAAAGAAGTTGTGCTGAAGCTTGGCAAAGTACCCGCCTCAGCCGAGGATTTCCCGGCCTTCATCGTCAATCGCATTTTGATGCCGATGATCAACGAGGCGATCTACACCCTTTATGAGGGCGTCGGTTCGGTCGAGGGGATTGATACCTCGATGAAGCTAGGTGCCCACCATCCGATGGGGCCGCTGGAGCTGGCCGATTTCATCGGGCTTGATACCTGCCTTGCGATCATGAACGTGCTGCATGAAGGGCTGGCCGATACCAAATATCGCCCCTGTCCGCTGCTGACAAAATATGTCGAGGCGGGCTGGTATGGCCGCAAAGCCGGGCGCGGATTTTATGACTATCGCGGCGATGTGCCGGTGCCGACCCGCTAGCAGGTTTAGGGTTTTTCTTTTAAATTCAACGTGGTTTCGCGCAAATGCGCCATGAAACCGCGTGGATCCTGCATCCAGGGGTCGATCTCGTCGCGCCCCATCGCCTTGCCGATCACTGGCTTTTGCGGCTTCTTCATTGCATGCGCGATTTCATGTAAAAGCAGACCCTGACGCACCGTGATCGAAAACTGGTTTGCCATCTGAAACCAGCGGCTGTTGGCACCGGGGAAATAGATCGGCACGACTTTCGCCTGACTTTTCAGGATCATTTTGGCGGTGAAGGGCAGCCACTCGGCCTCAACCGACTGGTCAAACCAACCCGGTGATGTAGCCACCTGGCCCGCCGGAAACAGGATGATCACACCATTGTTTTTCAAGTGATCCATCGATAGCTTGCGCATAGCGATGTTCATTTTCAACGCGTCGGGTTCATGCGGAAACGCCACTGGCAACATGTGGTACTGGATCAGCGGCACATTGGTTAACAAAGACCGGGTCAGGATTTTGAAATCTTGCCGCACGCGGCCGACAATCTCGGCCAGGATCATGCCATCAACCAGACCATGCGGGTGGTTTGCGACAATCACGACCGGACCTTCGGTGGGGATATTTGCGATCTGTTCGTCTGGTGTCAGCAGATCAATGCCCAGCAGGTCAATCGCACGTTGCCAGAATTTCGTCGGCTCCACCGCGCCGGCGGCCTCAAACTTGCGCACCAGCGTCAACAGCCGCAACTTGCCGGTCAGCAACTCGATCACTCGGATGAAATTCGCCTTTACCGGATTGGTAAATGTGCCCGCGTAAGACAGGTTGCGGCCGTCATATGGCTGCTCGTCCAGCGGGGCCAGCTCTTCGGTCAAGACTGCAATCCTTTTTCAAGCCAGCCGACCAAATGGTGCGATCAGGCTTCTTCGCCAAAGCGGTTCTTTACCAAGTATTCAAGGGCTTCGGCAAGGGCTTCGGCCTCGGGCCCTTTAGTTTTTACATTGATCGCGGTGCCATTGGAAGCGGCCAGCATCAAAAGCCCCATGATCGAATCGCCTGACACCGTCATGCCGTCTTTGCTGACCAGCGCTTCGGCATCAAATTCTTCCACTTTTTCGACAAATTTTGCCGATGCGCGGGCGTGCAGGCCTTTGACGTTTTGAATGGCGATTGTTTTTTCAACGCTCATGTCTGGCAATTCTCAAACTCCACCATCGCAGCAATCAATGTATTTTCGTCCCGCTTGCAGAGCGCAGTCCAAGGCCTGATCCAGAGGTTTGGAGCGGGATTTAACCAGTTTGACCAGCATCGGCAGATTAGCGCCATAAAGAACCTTGCGGTCGCTTTCCTGGCAGGCCGGCATCGCCAGATTGGAGGGGGAGCCACCAAACATATCGGTCACAACCACAACCCCATCACCGGCATCAACGGCATCTGCGGCGGCGCGAATTTCAATCTTCTTCGCCTCACGGTCGTGATCCGCTTCGATCGAAACCACCCGAATATCGGGTTGTTTGCCGACAACATGCTCAACGGCGGCCAGGTATTCCCTTGCCAGGCCTCCGTGGGCGACAATCACAATCCCAATCAAGCGTCTCTAACCTTATTGTCCGAGATGTGCGCCCCCCGCACGCCGTTCCAGTTCACGGTGGCGAATAGACACCTGCCAGCCCCGCTGCGCAAGGGCCTTTGCGACCGCCTCTGCGACAAAAACTGACCGGTGTTGCCCACCAGTGCATCCAAAGGCCAGCGTAAAATAGGATTTGCCCTCGTCGCCATAGGCTGGCAGCAGAACTTCCATCAAATCACAGACACGCGCGAAGAAATCACCAAAGCGCGGGTCTTCAGCGACATAGGCGGCAACTTCAGGGTCGCGCCCATCCAGCGCCCTGAGCGCTTTGTCCCAATGCGGATTGCGCAAGAACCGGCAATCCAGAACCATATCAAGGCCGCGCGGCATGCCGCGTTTGTATGAAAACGACTGAAGCGAAACGGCCATGTCCGTGCCGCTGTCTGTGCCAAACCAGGTGGCGATTTCCGCCTTCAGGTCATGGGGGGTCATTTCGCTGGTGTCTATCAGCACGTCAGCCCGATCACGCAACGCACCAAGCAGGTCTATTTCGCGGGTGATCCCAGCGAGCGGAGTCTGATCGCTTGCCAACGGATGCTTGCGCCGGGTTTCCGAATACCGGCGCACCAGCACATCGACATCGCAATCCAGATAAACAAGCGACACGTCAAAATCGGTTTCCCGCGACAGGATATCAACCGCTTCGATCAGGCTTTCTGCACTGAAATCCCGGTTGCGAACATCGACACCCAACGCCAGATGCTGGGACATTGGCGGGCCGGACAGCAGCCGTGGCAGCAGGGTCAGCGGCAGGTTGTCAATCGCCTCAAACCCCAAGTCTTCCAGCGCGTGAATAGTGGTTGAGCGCCCGGCGCCAGACGGGCCGGTGATCAGGACCACTTTGCGCCGTCCATTCGTCAGATCAGGGGTAGTATCTTCCATTCAGGCAATCCTGCCGCCTTTGAGGTATTGAAGCACGCTAACGGCAAGATGCGACAGATCTTGCCCGCAAATCAAATCAAATTCCAACCCAAGGACGTTATGAACCCGCCGGTCTGGCAAGCGCGCAGCCGGGGGGTGATCCAGATCAACGACCAACTGCAACCTTTGCGGGCCAACGGTATCTGCCGCCAGAAGACCAATGCCACGCGCTTCAATCCGGCCTTTTATCGCCTCGGGCGCACTGGCGAAAACCATGTCGTCTAAGCGGGTCAGCAGGGTCTGGTCATCGGCAATAAGCTGCGCGCCAAAGGCCAGCAGTTGCAAGGCCAGAGTGGATTTTCCGCTGCCCGACGCGCCAAGGATCAGCACACCCTGTCCGTCAACCGCCACCGAACTGCCGTAAACACAAACCCGCGCCTGCGCGCCGGTCACACCGGCAGACCAACCACAAACCGCGCGCCCAAAGGCTCGGACGTTGGGTCGGCTTTGGTTGGGCGAATGTTTTCAGCCCAGATCACACCGCCATGTGCCTCGACAATCTGGCGCGAGATCGCAAGGCCAAGGCCGGAATGGTTGCCGAAATCGTCGCTAGGGCGTTCGGAATAAAAGCGTTTGAAAATCTTGCCAAGCGCGTCTTCGGGAATGCCTGGGCCGGTGTCTTCAATCACGATCAGTACCCGATTTTCACGCTTGCGGGCCCAGATGCGCACAGCATCCCCGGCCTGACAAAACGAAATGGCATTGGTCAAAAGGTTGACCACGACTTGCGCCAATCGTGCCTCCAACCCCTGAATGACCAAGGGGCCTTTGGGCAGGTCCGAGATGAAGTCGGCACCGATATCCTCGGCCTCCATGCGGTGATGGATCACCAGGTTCTCCAGCATTTTGATCAGATCAAAGCTTTGCATGCCCTCTTTGACAAGCTCACTGTCAAGGCGCGAGGCGTTGGAAATATCTGTCACCAGCCGATCAAGACGGCGCACGTCATGTTCGATCACTTCCAGCAGCTTATTGCGCTGAACATCGTTCTTGGCCACCCGCAGTGTGTCGACCGCCGACCGTAACGAGGCAAGCGGGTTCTTGATTTCATGCGCGACGTCGGCGGCAAACTGTTCATTTGAATCAATTCGCTCGTACAAAGCTGCGATCATGCCGCGAAATGCGCCGGACAGGCGCCCGATTTCATCTGGCCGACCCGTCATATCCGGGATCCGCACGCGTTCCGGGCTCATCGAGCGGGCGTTACGGGCTTTGCCGGCCTCAGCCGCCAATGCGAGGTCACGCAAAGGGTTGGCGATTGTGCCGGCCAGCACCAGCGACAGGCCGATGGACACCAGAATGGCGATCACGAACATCTGCAAAACCTGTTCACGCTCGTTGCGGGCCATTTCGTTGATTTCACCGGAAACCGTGGTCAGGACCAGCGCCCCCAGCACCTTGCCATCGCGCAAAATCGGGGCGGCAACCGAAAACATCAGATTGCCATCGGTGTCACTGACAATTTCACTGCGGGTTTGCCCGGCCAGCCCGAAGGCCACGGATTTGCGCGCCAGATCTTCAGCGCTGACAATCGCCTGACCATCCGGCCCGAACAGCCCCGAGACTTTTTCCCACACACTGTTCAAAAACCCAGTGATCACCGTGCCGTAAGGTGCCTCGGCAGGGCCATCTGCCGCGCCGCCAGCCCGGCCAAGCCCGACTGAATTGGCCACCATGTTTTCGCTGTTATCAAAGACAAAAACCTCAACGCCCGAGGCCAGATCAAGCCGCCCAAGCGTATCAATCGGCGTCACCCCGTCCGCTGCCGCCAGGTTGACAGGGCCGGTCGTCGGCAACTCCGCCTCGAACACTTTGGCGATCAGGCGTGCTTCGGTCACAAGGCTGCGTTCGCGCTGTTCTACCAGACCTTCGCGAAACTGGTTCAGATACAAAACACCCCCAACCAGCACAACCAGGGCCAGCAGATTGAAGGTGATGATCTTTCGCGCCAGCGGTGACCGGTTCAGCGATATCCAGCTGCGTTTTTCACGGGGCGGAATATACACCGCCTCGTCCGATCGGGCACGTTCGTCCCAATCGTCGCCAAGTAGAATGTCTGGCTGGTCGGCGCGGGCCGCTTTGTTTGCGTCGAGTTTCGACACAACATTCATGCCTCGGTATACCGATACCCGATCCCGTAAAGCGTTTCGATGGACGAGAATTCAGGATCGACGGACCGCATTTTCTTGCGCAGTCGTTTGATATGGCTGTCGATCGTGCGGTCATCGACATAGACCTGATCGTCATACGCCACATCCATCAGCTGATCGCGGCTTTTGACAAATCCGGGTCGCGTCGCCAGTGCCTGTAACAGCAAAAACTCAGTCACGGTCAGATTGACGCTGTCACCCTTCCAGGTCACCGAATGACGTAGCGGGTCCATCGAAAGGGAGCCGCGCTCAATCAGCTTGCTTTCGGCGGGATCATCGCTTGAATCCGATGCAATCGCTTCCTGCCGCCGCAGCAGGGCGCGGATGCGTTCTACTAGCAGCCTTTGCGAGAACGGTTTGCGCACATAATCGTCCGCCCCCATTCTGAGGCCAAGCACCTCATCAATCTCATCGTCTTTTGAAGTCAGGAAAATCACCGGCATATCCGATTTTTGTCGGATGCGGTGCAGCAAATCCATGCCGTCCATGCGTGGCATCTTGATATCTAAAACGGCGATATCCGGGAAATTTGTCCCGAACCCATCCAACGCGGATTGGCCGTCGTTATAAGTTGTGACATCATAACCTTCAGCTTCCAAAGTCATGGAAACCGATGTCAGTATGTTCCTGTCGTCGTCCACCAAAGCGATCTTTGACATGTCGCCTGCCCCTTTATACTGCCCATTATTGGTTTTTTTCAGTATTTTCCGCTTTCTTGGCCCCAGAATCAACTGCTAACTGCGTTTCCACCGGGTTCACAATTGGAAACAAATGTTCATTTGGATAATATATGACTAATTTGTCGCGGAATTCAGTGTGATTCTTTCGCCGCCACTTCCTGATGCCCCCTTTTCCTCAAAGTATTGCATGGTATACAGACGCCGTTCCTGCCCCCGGCAGGTGCCGCGCGATCGCCTGGCCTGTATCGCGTAGTCTGTATCGACGAAGAATTATGGCGCAGGCCCCGGTCGAGCCTCGCCAACTGCGGAGCATGCATTATGACACATGGAAGGGTCAATCCTAACCATACGCTTGAAACTATGGGCATCACCGAGCTTAGCGATGTGCATTACAATTATATTGAACCAAATCTTGTAGAAGCCGCCCTCGCTCGCCGCGAAGGCACCCTGGGAAAAGGTGGCGCCTTGCTTGTCACCACCGGCACGCATACCGGACGCTCCCCCAACGACAAATTCGTTGTCGCCACCCCTGCGGTCAAAGACAGCATCTGGTGGGAAAACAACCCACCGATGGACCCCGCCGCATTTGACCGCCTGCATGCCGATATGCTGGCGCATATGAAGGGTGGCGAATATTTCGTGCAGGATCTTTATGGCGGTGCCGATCCGGCCCATCGCCTGGATGTCCGGGTCGTGACCGAGCTGGCTTGGCACGCGCTGTTCATCCGCCATCTTCTGCGCCGGCCAGAGCGTGCAGAGCTGGACAGCTTCGTGCCGGATTTTTCCATCATCAACTGCCCCGACTTCACCGCTGACCCAGAAAAACACGGCTGCCGCAGCGGCACGGTCATCGCGCTTAACTTTGAAAAGAAGCTGATCCTGATCGGTGGTACAGAATATGCTGGCGAGAACAAGAAATCGGTTTTCACCCTGCTGAACTATCTGTTGCCGGAAAAAGGCATCATGCCGATGCATTGCTCGGCCAACCACGCGGTTGACCGCCCTGCCGACACCGCGATCTTCTTTGGTCTGTCCGGCACCGGCAAAACCACCCTTTCAGCTGATCCCGAACGGGTTCTGATCGGCGACGACGAACACGGCTGGTCAGATCGCGGCACCTTCAATTTTGAGGGCGGTTGCTACGCCAAAACCATCAACCTCTCGCCTGAGGCAGAGCCTGAGATTTTCGCGACCACCAAAAAATTCGCCACCATCATCGAAAACATGGTGTTTGATCCGGAAACCAAGGATCTTGATTTTGAAGATGACAGCCTGACCGCCAATATGCGCTGCGCCTACCCGCTGGATTATATCTCTAACGCCAGCACATCCTCGCTAGGCGGACAGCCGAAAAACATCATTATGCTAACCTGTGACGCGTTTGGTGTTTTGCCGCCGATTGCCCGGCTGACCCCAGCGCAAGCGATGTATCACTTCTTGTCCGGCTTCACCTCAAAAGTTGCTGGCACCGAACAGGGTGTGACGGAACCGCAGCCGACGTTTTCAACCTGCTTCGGCGCGCCTTTCATGCCCCGCCGTCCTGAGGTTTATGGCAACCTGTTGCGTGACAAGATCGCCAAAACAGGCGCGACCTGCTGGCTGGTTAATACCGGCTGGACCGGGGGGGCTTATGGCACCGGCTCACGCATGCCGATCCGTGCCACCCGCGCGTTGCTGACGGCCGCGCTGAACGGCACCCTGAACGAAGCAGAGTTCCGCATCGACCCGAATTTCGGGTTTGAGGTTCCGGTTGATGTCGAAGGTGTGGCCGATGTCCTGCTTGACCCCCGCCGCACCTGGGACAACCCCGAGGCCTATGACCGCGACGCGGCCAAGCTGGTGGCGATGTTTGCGGAGAACTTTGCCCAATATCAGGATTACATCGACGACGATGTGAAAGCCGTCGCGCTGGGGTAACGCAGCCTCAGGTTTTGCAGATAAGAACGCCCCGCTGAAACCGGCGGGGCGTTTTTTTGTCGCCCGTTGCTTGCTTCGTTACTCCGCCGGGCAGCGGGCCATCGGGCCATTTGCCAGGCTTTCGTCCCAGATCACCGTTAACATGGGTTCTTCAGGCGTCTGGTCCAGCGACAGGCCAAGCCAATAAAATCGGGCTGCATCTTCACCACAGCCCGCCCGCGCCCCGGCATAGAGACCACTTTCGCGCTGTTGCGGTTCAAACCAGATCAGGCGGCACCAGATCGCGCCTTGGCGCAACCAATCGCGGCTGATCGCAATCGGTTCGGCGCGTTTGCTGCCACCCGGCACCAGGATCGCACCCGCGCATTGCGCCGGGCTGCCCCAACGCCCAAAAATCGGATCAAGCGCATCCGCGCCGAGTTGGCCAGCCAGCCAAAGCCAGGCAACCAGCGCCATTCCAGGTTTCACAACACTCATCGAAAAACCATAACCGCAAGCCTGCTGATCCTTGGATCACAGTTGCGTCACATCACAAATCGCTCAATGCCCGCCGATCCGGCCCAGTTGGATGTCGTAATCCACCACCAACCCGTAATCCGGATCGTCGTCGTTTTCGACGATCAACTGACCAGCCCGGCTTAGCAGCGTATGGCAATCCCGTGACAGGTGACGCAATTGCAGCCGCTTGCCCGCATCGGCGTATTTCCCGGCGACAGCTTCAATCGCTTGCAGACCCGATTGATCGACAATCCGCGAATCCATGAAATCAACGATCACGATGTCAGGATCGGTTTCAGGGTGAAACAACTCCTGAAATCCGGCGGCAGAACCGAAGAAAAGCGGCCCTTCAATCTCATAAACCAAAGCACCATCGGTGGTGTTGGACGGGCGCACGCGGGCATGAATGCGCGACGCGGCGTTCCAGGCATAGACCAATGCCGACACAATCACCCCGACCACAACGGCGGTTGCCAGATCCTCGGCCACGGTCACGCCGGTCACCAGAATGATCACAAGCGCATCGGATTTCGGCACGATCCGCAAGATCCGCAAGCTTTGCCAGGCGAAGGTGCCGATCACCACCATGAACATCACACCAACCAGTGCGGCCAGCGGGATCATCTCAATTATACCGCTGGCAAACAAGATAAACACCAACAGGAACAAGGCCGCCGAAATGCCGGACAACCGGGTGCGCCCGCCGGATTTGACGTTGATCATCGACTGGCCGATCATCGCACAGCCGCCCATGCCGCCGAAAAACCCGGTCACGGTATTGGCAACACCCTGGGCCACACATTCCTGACTGGCCCCGCCACGCTGGTTGGTCATCTCACCCACCAGGTTCAGGGTCAGCAGGCTTTCGATCAGCCCGATCATCGACAGGATGATGGCGTAGGGCAAAATGATCCACAGGGTTTCCAGATCAAACGGCACCGATGGGATTGAGAAAGACGGCAAGCCGCCCTTGACCGAGGCCATATCGCCAACCCGTGGCACCGGCAGATCAAAGACGATCGCTGCCCCGGCAACCAGACCGATAGCCATCAAAGGGGCAGGCACCAGTTTGGTAAATTTCGGCGTCACCCAGATCAGTGCCATCGTCGCCATGACCAGCGACAGCGTGACCCAAAGGGAGGTGCCGGACATCCATTCATGGCCGCCGTGACCGTCTGCGACCCGGAACTGCTCCAACTGCGCGAGGAAAATCACAATCGCCAGACCGTTGACAAAGCCCAGCATCACCGGATGCGGCACCATGCGGATGAACTTGCCCCATTTCAGCGCGCCAACCACGATCTGGATCAGCCCCATCAGCACCACGGTCGCAAACAAATACTCAGCCCCGTGCTGGCTGACCAACGACACCATGACAACCGCCAACGCCCCCGTCGCGCCTGAGATCATCCCAGGTCGTCCACCAAAAACCGCCGTGATCAACCCGACGATAAACGCCGCGTAAAGACCGACCAGCGGCTCCACCCCGGCGACAAAGGAAAACGCCACCGCTTCAGGCACCAGCGCCAATGCAACCGTCAGGCCAGACAGCACCTCGATCCGGCCTTGCGACAGGCTGAGGTTCTTCATGGCGTTCGACGAATTGACCGGGCTCAGGCGCTTGGAAAAAGCCGCCAGAATATTCTGATAGGGCACATCTTATCCTGTTTGGGGAAGAAAGGCGCGTTCTTGACCCGTTTTGCGCCAAAAGGGAATGGGTAGAAAGGTCGCAAACCGCCTATTTTGTTTCATCTCCGACGTAAAGGGCTAACCTTGCGAAATTCTGCTGGAAACCTGAAACCAGCGCTTACACTATCGCTTCAGAGCGTTTTGCGCTTTTGGCAACCAGCAGGCAGGAGGGATCGCATGAAACTGAAGGATCTGGAAATATTCGTCGTCGGCACCCCGCCGCCGGGCTGGGGCGGGCGCTATTGGATATTCGTCAAGCTTACGACCGACAATGGCATCATCGGCTATGGCGAGGTTTACGCAGCCTCGGTCGGCCCTGACGCGATGCAGGCGGTGATTACGGATGTGTTTCAGCGCCACATGCAGGGCGAAAACCCGGAAAACATCGAAATGATGTTCCGTCGCGCCTATTCCAGCGGCTTCACCCAGCGCCCGGATTTGACCGTGATGGGCGCGTTTTCCGGCCTTGAAATCGCCTGCTGGGATATCCTTGGCAAGGCGCATGACCGCCCGGTGCATGCGCTTCTGGGCGGGATGATGAACGAAAGGGTGCGCTCTTACACCTATCTGTATCCGCTGGCGCATCAGGACATCAACGCTTTCTGGGGCAGCCCGGAAATGGCCGCAGAAAGTGCCGCCGAAATGGTCAGGCTGGGCTTCACGGCGGTCAAATTCGACCCCGCCGGGCCTTACACCCTGCGCGGTGGCCATCAACCGGCGATGACCGATATCGAAACCTCGGTCGCGTTTTGCGCGGCCATCCGGCAGGCGGTGGGCAGCAAGGCTGATCTTCTGTTTGGCACCCACGGCCAGTTCACGACCGCAGGCGCGATCAGGCTGGGCCGCCGACTGGAAGCCTATGACCCCTTGTGGTTCGAAGAACCGATCCCGCCGGATAATTTGGCTGAATTTGCCCGCGTCGTCGATGCCGTCCGCATCCCGATTGCGACTGGTGAGCGGATGACCACCAAGGTCGAATTCGCCGCTGCGCTGCGGGCCGGGGTGTCGATCCTGCAACCTGCCCTTGGCCGGTCGGGTGGCATCCTTGAAA
>CAYXXQ010000017.1:19117-20853 GCA_964469075.1 uncultured Rhodobacter sp. | reverse complement strand
CCGGCGCCCAGATAGGCCCGGTTGAGGTAGATCATCAGGATGTCGTCTTTGTTATACTTCAGCTCCATCGCCAGCGAAAACGGGATTTCCGCGATCTTGCGCTTTAGCGTGGTGCGGCGGCAGTCGTTTTCAAACTCGGCCTCGGTCAGGCCCTGATCTGCCTCAAAGGTTCTGCCAAGGCATAGGATTTTCGCGACCTGCTGGGTGATGGTTGACCCGCCATGCCCCTGCAACGGGCCGCGGCCTTCGCGCAGGTTGATGCGGATCGCGCTGGCAATGCCGCGCGGACTGATGCCGAAATGGCTGTAAAAGCGCTTGTCTTCGGTCGCGACGACGGCGTTTTTCAGGTGCAGTGAGACATTGCTGGTGCGGATCACGCCGCCGAATTGTTCGCCGCGCCAGGCGAAAACATTGCCCTCCCGATCCAGCATCGTGACCGAGCCGCGGCTGCGGCCATCGACCTGTTCTACCGCCGGTGGGATCTGCACGTAATAGTACCCCGTCCAGGCGGCCAGGATCAGAACCGTTACGCCAACCACCCGCGCGGTGAGCCACCAAGCCATGCGGAATATCTTGCGCAACAGCCAATGGAACGCTTCAACCAGCAGGTTTTTCGATTTGCGCGTTTTCTTCGCAGGTTTTTTCCGCCGGGCCGTGTTTGCCTTTTTGGCGGGCGCAGATTTGCCGCCGCTGAATTCCTTTTTCGGCGCAGTCAATCTGGGCTTGTCGTCGCCGGAACCGGACATGAATCAATTGCCTGTGTGTTGTTCTTTTGGCGCAGATTAACCGCTTCGCCCCCGGATGTGGAGAGGAAGACTGCGCAAAACGCCAATCGCTTTGTGCCCAATAGTTAAGCAGTCCACCCGGTTTGTGCAAAAAATATGCAATTCCGCTGGTTTTCAGCGCTTTTTTGCCTGCGATTTTCTTGTCCTTAGCGGCCCGATTGCCCGTTGTTTGGGCATCTTCCACGCGGGCCTCCCTCCAATTTATCGGCCTGCACAGAAAAGGATCGCGACGTGAAACTAATCATCGCAGCTATTAAACCCTTCAAGCTTGAGGAGGTCCGCGAAGCCCTGACATCCGCCGGTGTGCGCGGCATGATGGTGACGGAAATCAAGGGCTTTGGCTCCCAATCCGGGCATACCGAGATTTATCGCGGGGCCGAATATGCCGTCAATTTCGTGCCCAAGGTCAAGCTGGAACTGGTCGTGCCTGACGCAATGGCCGACCAGCTGGTCGAACTGATCCAGACCACCGCCCGCACCGACAAGATCGGCGACGGCAAAATCTTTGTTCTTGATGTCGATCAGGCCGTCCGTGTGCGCACCGGCGAAACCGGCGACGACGCGCTTTGAGCCGCAATCTGAAAAGGAAAAGACAATGAGACTGAACAAACTTCTGCCCATCGCGGCAACTGCGCTTGCGGTTCTTCCCGGCCTCGCCCTTGCCCAAGAGGCCGACGTCACCCCGCCGAACAGTGAAATCGGCTATATCCTGACAACCTTCATGTTCATCGTCACCGGCGTTCTGGTGTTCTGGATGGCGGCTGGCTTTACCATGCTTGAGGCCGGGCTGGTCCGGTCAAAGAACGTCACCATGCAGCTGACCAAGAACATCGCGCTGTTTTCGCTGGCGGCGATTTTCTATTACCTGATCGGCTATAACCTGATGTATCCGGGCGACGGCTGGACCATCACCAACATTCTGGGCGCGTTCAGCCCGACCTCGCTTGAGCC
>CAYXXQ010000017.1:0-19017 GCA_964469075.1 uncultured Rhodobacter sp. | reverse complement strand
TTCCTTGATTTCGCCGGCTCGACCGTTGTGCATTCGGTTGGTGGCTGGGCGGCATTGATGGGCGCTTTGATCCTTGGGCCGCGTATCGGCAAATACAAGGATGGCCGCACCATTCCGATGCTGGGCTCGAACCTGCCACTGGCCGCTTTGGGGACGTTCATCCTGTGGATGGGGTGGTTTGGCTTTAACGGTGGCTCGCAGCTTTACATGGACACCGCCGCCAATGTCGCTGACATCAGCCGCATCCTGGCCAACACCAACACGGCGGCTGCCGGGGGTGCGATTGCCGCGATGCTGCTGACCCAGCTTTTGTACAAAAAGACCGACCTGACGATGGTTCTGAACGGCGCACTTGCCGGTCTGGTGTCGATCACGGCTGAACCGCTGACCCCGTCTTTGGGGGCGGCAACCCTGATCGGCATGATCGGCGGCATCATCGTGGTGTTCGCAGTGCCGATGCTGGACCGCTTGAAAATCGACGACGTGGTCGGTGCGATCCCGGTTCACCTGCTGGCCGGTATCTGGGGCACGCTGGCGGTGCCGCTGACCAACTCGGACGCCAGCTTTGGCACCCAGATCTATGCGATCTTGGTTGTCGGGGCCTTCGTGTCGGCCGTGTCGGCGGCGGTCTGGTTCATCCTGAAAGCGACAATGGGTATCCGCGTCGGTGAAGAGGAAGAGATCACCGGCCTTGATGTCAGCGAACTGGGGATGGAGGCTTACCCCGAGTTCCACAAAGGCTAAGACCAACCCTAAAAACAGCCAAAACCCCGGGCCAGGTGTCCGGGGTTTTTTTGTGGACAGCGCACAAAACGGATGCGCCCGGCGATTTCACTGATATTCTGCCCCAGACACCACCGCAAAGGGGATCATCATGGTCGTACAACCCAAAACCGACACATTCGGCAAGAACATGGAGCATTGGCAGGAACGCGTCGATCTGGCCGCCGCCTTTCGCTGGACCGAGCGGCTGAACTTTCACGAAGGTGTGGCCAACCATTTCAGCCTGGCGGTCAATGACGACGGCACCCAGTTTCTGATGAACCCCAACCAGATGCATTTCAGCCGGATCAAAGCCTCGGACCTGTTGTTTCTGGACGCAAGGGACCCCGAAACCCTGGAAGGCCCGAACGCGCCCGACCCCACCGCCTGGGGCTTGCACGGCAGCCTGCACCGGGCCTGCCCGCATATCCGCTGCGCGTTGCATGTGCATTCGATCCACGCCACCGTTCTGGCCAGCCTGGCCGACAGCACCCTGCCACCGATTGACCAAAACACCGCGACGTTTTTCAACCGCTACGTTATCGACGATCAGTTCGGCGGCCTGGCGTTTGAGGCCGAGGGCATGCGCTGCGCCGCACTGCTGACCGATCCAAAGAAAAAGACCCTGATCATGGGCAATCACGGCATCATGATCACCGGCAGAACCGTCGCTGAAACCTTCAACCGGCTTTACTATTTTGAACGCGCTGCCGAAACCTATATCCGCGCGCTGCAAACCGGCCAGCCCTTGCGCATCCTGTCCGACGAAATCGCCGAAAAAACCGCGCAGGAGTTGGAAGATTACCCCGAACAGGACAGCCGACATCTGGCAGAGCTGAAGGCGATTTTGGATGAAGAAGGGTCAAGTTACGCCAATTGATGGCGCATCGCGCGCGGGCTTGCGCCGAATTCCCGCCGGAACGCCCGGGTCATCGCGCTGGCATCGGCATAGCCTGATCTGACAGCGATTTCGGCGATGGTCTGGTCGGTTTCCTCGACCAGCTTGCGCGCCAACCCCAGCCGCAGACGTTTGTAAACCGCTTGCGGCGAGGCGCCCAGATCGGCGCGAAAACGGCCCTCAAGATTGCGCTGGGTGCGGCCCAGTCGTCGGGCTAACAGCGGGATCGGCAATGGTTCTTCCAGATGTTCCTGCATCATCGTCAGCGCACGGGAGACCGGTGCGGAATAGCGTCGATCAGGGATCACCCGCCCGTCGCTGTTGCCGGCCTGCATGAACAGGGCCGCGACATCCAGCGCCAACGCCTCGCCATGACGATCCCCGATCAGGCGCAGCACCAGATCAAACGCCGCCATCGCGCCGGAACAGGTCAAACGGTTGCCATCGGTGACGAAGCGCGCGCGCTCGGTCGTGACCTCGGGGAAATGCTCCTGAAAGGCGGCGATTTCCTCCCAGTGAATGGTGGCGCGCCGCCCGTCCAATAGCCCGGCATCGGCCAGCAGCCATGTGCCGGTGTCAAACCCCGCCAGCACCTGATAGCGCGCCGCCGCCGCCCGCAAACTGCGCGCAATCGTCGGGCTGGCATGATCGCGGTACGCATAGCTTGGCAATACAAACAGCAAATCCCCCGCCCCTTCATCACCCAGCCGTCCATGCGGCGCCACATGTAGGCCGCTGGACGAGGTCACGGCAGAACCACCGGGGGTTAAAAACCGCCAGTCATAAACCTGCCGCCGCAGGATCATGTTGGCAGCGCGCAGGGGCTCCACCGCATTGGCAAGACAGTGGTTTGAGAATTTCTCAAACAACAGTACCCCGATTTTCTGCGGTGCGGCGGAAGGATTTGTCCAAATTGGCATGATGATAGACTAATTCTGCATGATAGAGGCAAGCAAGCACAAACATGCTTTGCTGAGTGGAATCAATCGGGGGCCGTCATGCAATTCGGGCTAACAGAAGAACAGGAAATGATCGCCGCCACCGTGCGCGCCTTCGTTGAGAACGAAATTTACCCCTTTGAAGAGGAGGTCGAACGGACCGGCCATGTCCGCCCGGAAATCGCCGCCCAGATCAAACAGAAAACCATAGATCTGGGGTTTTACGCCTGCAATTTCCCCGAAGAGGTCGGCGGCCCCGGCCTTAGCCATCTGGAATTCGCACTGGTGGAGCGCGAGTTGGGGCGCGGTTCAATGGCGCTGTGCCATTTCTTTGGCCGACCGCAAAACATCCTGATGGCCTGCAATAACGAACAGCGCGACCGCTACCTTTATCCCGCAATCATTGGCGAGCGTATGGACGCGCTGGCGATGACGGAACCCGGCGCCGGATCGGACGTGCGCGGCATGAAATGTTCAGCAGTGCGCGATGGCGGCGATTGGGTGCTGAACGGCACCAAGCATTTCATTTCCGGCGCAGAGCACGCGGATTTCGTCATCGTTTTCGTCGCCACTGGCGAAGACCAGACCCCCAAAGGGCCGAAAAAGCGGATCACAACTTTTCTGGTCGATCGCGGCACGCCGGGCTTCACCATCCGCGACGGCTACAAATCGGTCAGCCATCGCGGCTACAAAAACATGATCCTGGAATTTGACGATTGCCGCTTGCCGGATGCCCAGGTTCTGGGCGAAGTTGATGGCGGTTTCGCGGTCATGAACGACTGGCTTTATGCCACCCGCATCACCGTCGCCACCAATTGCGTTGGCCGCGCTCGGCGGGTGTTTGACTACGCCCTGAACTATGCCGCCGAACGTGAGCAATTCGGCCAGAAGATCGGCAAATTTCAGGGCGTCAGCTTTCAGATCGCTGACATGATCACCGAAATTGATGCCGCCGATTACCTGACCCTGGCGGCCGCCGACCGGCTGGATCAGGGCCTGCCGGCCAACCGCGAAATCGCTTCGGCCAAACTTTTTGCCAGTGAAATGCTGGCGCGAGTGACGGATCGCGCGATCCAGGTGCATGGCGGCATGGGGCTGATGGATGACTACCCGTTGGAACGGTTCTGGCGTGATGCACGGGTTGAACGGATCTGGGACGGCACCAGCGAAATCCAGCGCCATATCATCAGCCGCGATCTGTTGCGGCCATTGGGGGCATGACCTCTATGCCTCCGGCGGGGATATTTGGGAAAGAAAGACCGGCAGAGCAGCCCCCTGCCCCGGCATTCGGAACAGGGGGCCGTCTCTCTTTACGGTCATCGGCTTCCCAGCCTGTACCGCCCGATCAGATTGCCCGCTTTAGGTTAACAAACCGTTGCGTCTGTCTTTTGCAAATATCCCCGCCGGAGGCTCCGTATGCCTGATCTGTCGCGCCTTTTGCGGCCCCGCAGCATTGCTGTGATTGGCGGTGGCGCCTGGTGCCGCGCGGTTGTTGAGCAGTGCCAGCGCATGCAGTTTGACGGCGCGATTTACCCGGTCTACCCCAAAGCCACAGAAATCGGCGGCCTGAAGGCCTGGCCGACGCTTGAAGCCCTGCCCGAGGCCCCAGATGCCAGTTTCATCGGCGTTAATCGAAAGACCACCATCGAAACTGTTCGCGTTTTGGAAACAATAGGTGCTGGAGGCGCGGTTTGTTTCGCATCCGGCTTTCTTGAGGCCGAGGCAGAGGATGACACCAGCGCCGATTTGCAACGGCAACTTCTGGCAGTGGCGGGGGATATGCCGATCCTGGGGCCGAATTGTTATGGCTTCATAAACTACCTTGATGGCGCGCTTTTGTGGCCCGATCAGCATGGCGGTACGCGCGTTGACAAGGGCGTGGCGCTGGTCACGCAATCGTCCAATATCGCGATCAATCTGACGATGCAGATGCGCGGCCTGCCGCTGGCGTATGTGGTGACGGCGGGCAATCAGGCGCAGCAGGGGATTGCGGCGATTGGTGCGGCGTTGCTGGAAGATGCGCGCGTGACCGTGCTGGGCCTGCATATCGAAGGGTTCGGCGATCTGCGCGCGTTTGAGAAACTGGCGCAGCGGGCGGGTGAGCTTGGCAAGCCGATTGTGGCCCTGAAGGTGGGAAAATCGCAACAGGCGCAGGTGGCGACGGTGTCGCATACGGCCTCACTTGCTGGGTCGGATGCCGGGGCGCGGGCCTTGCTGGATCGCTTTGGCATTCCGCGACTGAACAGCCTGCCTGAGTTTCTGGAAACGCTGAAACTGTTGCATGTTTGCGGACCACTTGGGTCAAACCGGATCGGGTCGATTACGTGCTCGGGCGGGGAGGCGTCGCTTTCGGCCGATACGGCGATAGGCCGGAATATTGTATATCCGGCTTTGAGCGCTGCGCAGAAAACCAACCTGCGCGCAGCACTTGGTCCGATGGTGGCGCTGGCCAATCCATTGGATTACCACACCTATATTTGGCGCGACACGGATGCGATGGCCAAGGCCTGGGCGGCGATGATGGATCCGTCGCTGGCGCTGACGTTGCTGATCATTGATTTCCCCAGGGCCGATCGGTGCGACCCATCGGATTGGGATTGCGCGATCAACGCGGCCCTTCAGAGCAAGGCGATGACCGGGGCCAATGTCGCGATGGTTGCGAGTTTGCCGGAACTGCTGCCCGAAGCCGTGGCGCTTCGGTTGATTGAGGCCGGGGTTGTGCCGCTGAACGGTCTGGCCGAGGCTTTAGCGGCGGTTGAGGCGGCGGCGTTTTGTTATCAGGCGCAAATCCGCAGGCAGGATCCGGCGCCTTTGGTTTTGCCCTCGGCCACGACATCGCGCGCGGGCAAGTCCGTCTTGCTGGCGGAATCTGTGGCCAAGGAACGCTTGGCGGCTTATGGCGTGCACATTCCGAAAGGCCGCAGCGCCAGCTCTGATCTTGATACCCCGGCGGCGGCCAAGATTGCCGGATATCCGGTGGTTTTGAAAGGCGAGGGCATCGCCCATAAGACCGAGGCCGGGGCCGTGGTTCTGAACATCGGCAACCGCGACAGCCTGCTTGAGGCCGCGAATGCGATGCCGGCCCGAACGTTTTTGGTGGAAGAAATGATTAAGGACGCGGTGGCCGAATTGCTGATCGGCGTGACCCGCGATCCGGCGCATGGCTTTGTTATGACGCTGGGCGCGGGTGGGGTGATGACAGAACTTTTGGCCGACAGCGTGTCGTTGCTGGTGCCCGCGGATCAGGCCAGTGTTGAAGACGCACTTGGTCGGTTGAAGATCGCACCGCTGCTGGCAGGGTATCGCGGCAAACCGGCTGCTGACAAAGCGGCCATTGTCGGTGCCATCATGGCTGTGCAAGACTATGTCGTGGATCATGCGGATCTGCTGGATGAAATCGAAATAAACCCGCTTTTGTGCTGCCCTGACCGGGCGGTCGCGGCGGATGCTTTGCTGAAACAGGACATGCAATGACGGACGCACCGATCAAAACCACCCGCGAAGGCGGCATTCTTGAGGTGACGCTGGATCGCCCCAAGGGCAATGCGATTGATCTGGCGACCAGCCGGATCATGGGCAATATTTTCGCGGGTTTTCGCGATGATCCTGACCTGAGGGTCGCAATTATCACCGGCGCGGGCGACAAGTTTTTCTGCCCCGGCTGGGATCTGAAGGCCGCTGCTGATGGCGATGCGGTGGATGGCGATTATGGCGTTGGTGGCTTTGGCGGCTTGCAGGAATTGCGCGGTCTGAACAAGCCGGTGATTGCGGCGGTTAACGGGATTTGCTGCGGTGGCGGACTGGAATGGGCGCTGTCAGCGGACATCATTCTGGCTGCCGATCACGCCAGTTTTGCCTTGCCGGAAATCCGATCCGGCACGGTTGCGGATGCGGCCAGCGTCAAGCTGCCCAAGCGCATTCCCTATCATATCGCGATGGAGATGCTGCTGACCGGCCGCTGGCTCGACGCTGACGAGGCGCATCGCTGGGGCTTCGTCAATCGGATCATCCCGGCCGCCGATCTGATGGCCGAGGCATGGACCTTGGCCCGCCTTCTGGAAATCGGCCCGCCGCTGGTTTACGCTGCGATCAAAGAGATCGTGCGCGATGCTGAGGACAGCAAATTTCAGGACAGCATGAACCGGATCACGGGGCGGCAGCTGGACTCGGTCGATAGACTTTATGGCTCGGACGACAACCTGGAAGGGGCGTGGGCGTTTGCTGCGAAACGCGATCCCGTCTGGAAAGGCCGCTAGGTGCCCTTGCGCGTTCTGACATGGAATTGTCAGGGCGCGTTTCGCCGTAAATTCCCGCTGATAAGGCGCTATGCACCGGACATTCTGGTGGTTTCGGAATGCGAGAGCCCGGCGTTTCTGGAAGGCAAAGGGGCGGCCCTGCCCTGGCCCAATTTTGGTTGGGTTGGGGAAAACCCGGCCAAGGGGCTGGGTGTTTTTGCCCGAAAAGGCATCCGGTTGAACCTGGCCGAATGGCATGACCCGACCCATCGGTTTTTTGCCCCCTTCATCGTGGAAAACGCCGCGCAGACATTCCCCCTCTTCGCCGTCTGGACTCAGGCCGAAAAGCAGATCGCCAAAGGCTATGCCACCCATTCGATCAACGCGCTTAAGACCTACCGCGATCACCTTGGACCAGACGCAATCCTCGCCGGAGATTTCAACTCCAGCCCCGTCTTCGCCCAATCCGACAAACGCCACGTCGAGATGACCGCAACACTGGAAGACCACGGCCTGACCTCCGCCTACCACGAGTTGCGCGGTGAAGATCATGGGGGAGAACGACGGGCAACCTTCTTCCTCCACCGCAACCGCGCCAAACCCTATCACCTGGACTATATCTACACCGCCAAAGGACGGGCGAAAGTGGTGAGGCTGGGGCAGCCAGGTTTATGGCTACAGCACTCGGATCATTTGCCGCTTGTGGTGGATGTTTGAGGCGGGGGTGTTGCGCTCAAAATGCGGCCGCCTTACGCTTCCATTGATTCATCAATTCCGAATTGGAGGGTTGCCGAAGTTACGGTTTAACAAGTATTTGGAGGGATGTGCATATTAGTAGCGAGACAAGTGCAAGCGTTTGCGGCAACGTTGTTGATCACAGCCGCCGTTTTTGGAGTCACGAGGACTTCCTTAAACGCCGGTGTCTTTATTGATTCATTTAATGGCCCCATAGAAGTATTTGTTTTCGAAAAGAATAGCAGAATTTCTGAAGGGGAATTCCGAGCAGGTTTGTTGCTCGCTGATCGTCAAAACCAAATCGTTCACCGCCAGAAATCCGACTCAATTTTTGAATCCAATGCTCTTGTGCTATTTTTGGGTGAATGGAGTGATGTACATTTTGCACCGCTCCAGCAAGAATTTTCGGAAATGTACGATGATGTAGCAAAGGCTAAGCCACCTAGCGCCATTTTGACCTATGTTTTGAAACTTGGTAGCAATGAAGAATACTTAGTTGTTGTCTATAATTTGACTGCTTTATCCAAGCCAGATGCGGATTGCTTAGCTTCGGATTTCGTCAATAGTCTCAACCGCGAAATTGGCGAACCACGAATAGAAAGACTGGGCTGTTTTTAACATGTTCAGCAAACGTAGGGTGGGCAATCTTGCCCACCAGCCCCCACTCCAAAACAAACCGGCACCCAAATAATCTGCCCACCTGTTTCGCAACGGCCGGCCAGTTGAGCCGCTTGCCTGATCGCTCCGGCCACACACCACGCGGAGCAAAGGCCGAAGGCCGCCGCGCGATCACCAGACCGCCCCCCGGGCTGGTGATTTGGCACCGCAGCGCACAGTTGTGAGGTTTTGAGGAAGCGGCCGGGATAAACTGCTTGCCATCGATCTCGGTTCCCCACCCCGCGGTCTGGCAATCGCGCGGCTTTGTGGCAGACGGTGCACTATGCAGGTCTAGCCCAGTGTTTTCGTTGCGATTGCCAGGGCAACCTTCCCGAACAATCCCGTAGGGCGGGCATCACTGCCCACCATTCCGCCCCAAACTCACCCGCCGTGCCAGGACGCTCAGCACCAACAGCGCCAATGCGGCAACGACGATGCTGGGGCCGGTTGGGGTGTCAAACTGAAACGATCCGAACAGGCCAAGTGCGGCGGCGGCGACTGCGGCGAGGGCTGACAGGATGGCCATGCGCTCGGGCGTGGCCGCGCCGGTGCGTGCGGTGGCGGCGGGGATGATCAGCAGGGCCGTGATCAACAGCGCACCGACGACCTTGATGGCAACCGCGACCAGCACGGCCAATGCGAAGGTGAACAACATAGACTCGCGGCGTGGGTTCTGGCCATGCGCCAGCGCCATTTCGCGATCAAGCGAGGAGATCAGCAAGGGCTGCCAGCGCCAGATTACAAGCCCCAGGCAGATCACCGCCCCGACCCAGATCACCAGCACATCATGCCAGTTCACGGCCAGGATGTCGCCGATAAGATAGCTCATCAAATCGACTTTGACGCCTTCAAGAAAGGCCACGGACACCAGCCCTAGCGCCAGGGCGGAATGGGCTGCAACCCCCAGCAAAGTGTCGGTATGATACAGACGTTCGCGCCCCGTCAGGATAAGGCTGGAAACCGCAAGGGCCGTGGCCAGCACCCCAAGCACTACCGGCAGTTCCAGCGCCAGGGCCAGGGCAACACCCAGCAAGGCCGCGTGCGAGATGGTGTCGCCGAAATAGACCATCCGCCGCCATTGCACGAAACAGCCGAGCGGGCCTGCCGCCAGGGCGACGCCGACTGCGGCCAGGGTGATGCGGATCAGGAAATCATCGGGCATCGCTGGCGTCCGGTTTGGTGTCGGGGGTGTTGTCGTGCGTATGGTCGTGATCATGAGTGTGATCGTCATGGTGCGAATGGTCGTGGACATGGCGATACAGCGCCAGCGCGCCTTCGGTGCCGTGGCCGAACAACTGGCGGTATTCCGGGGCCGCCGACACCAGCGTCGGCGTGCCCTCGCAGCAGACGTGACCGTTGAGGCAGACGACCCTGTCAGACGCGCTCATCACCACATGAAGGTCATGGCTGACCATCAGCACTGCGCAGCCGATTTCCTGGCGCATCGTGGCGATCAGACGATAAAACGCGGCGACGGCGGGTTGATCTAGGCCCTGCGCCGCCTCGTCCAGCACCAGCAGATCGGGCTTACCGATCAGCGCATGCGCCAGCAGCACCCGCTGCATCTGCCCGCCGGACAGGTCAGCGACTTGCTGGGTCAGGATATCGCCAAGGTTCAGCCGGTCGATCAGGGCGTCGCGCTCGCCCGGATTTACCCGACCCCCCAGGGTCAGAAACCGCGCGACGGTCATTGGAAAGGCCTGATCCAGATGCAGTTTCTGCGGCACATAGCCGATTTTCAGACCGGGTTTGCGCGTGATCTGCCCGGTACTTGGAACAACTGCCCCGATCAGGCATTTCAGAAACGACGACTTGCCCGAGCCGTTGGGGCCGACGATGGTCACGATCTCGGCCTTATCAATGCTGAAATCGACATGCGAAAGCACGGTTTGACCGTCAAGCACCAGCGACAGGTCGCTGACGGTGATCAGGGGATCAGGTGTCATGGCGCGATGTCCTGGCATCTGGGGCAGCGGCCGATCACTTCGACCACATGCGATTGCACGACAAAGCCGAGGTCGGTGGCGCGGCTGTCGATCTGGTTTTCCAGCCCGTCCAGCGGGGTTTCGGCCACCTGGCGGCAATCGCGGCAGATCAGAAACATTGCCTCATGGCCAGGGTCGGGTTGGTTGCAGGCGGCGAAAGCGTTGAGGCGTTCCAGCCGGTGGACATAGCCGTGATCGACCAGAAAATCAAGCGCGCGATAGACGACCGGCGGCTGGCTGCCCATGCCCTCGGACTTGAGACGGTCCAGGATTTCGTAGGCACCGAGGGCCTTGTGACTTTCCAGCAAAATCTCCATCACGCGGGCGCGCACCGGGGTCAGGCGCAGGCCAGCGCCTTCGCAATAGCTGCGGATTTCGGCCATGCCAAGGCGGCGGCATTGCTTGTGATCATGGCTGACAAAGATATTTTGCGTGCTGGTTTGGGGCATGTTTTCCGCTGAGTATTGTTATTGTATAACATATCACTTATATCGCGGCAGAACCCTGATATGCAAGAGGTGCGCGCGACCATGCCAAGGCTGTTTTTGATCGTTCTGACGGTTTTTCTGCTGCAATTGCCAAGTGGCCTTGCGGCGAAACCCTTGTCTATCGTCACAGATATTGCGCCGGTGCGTTCGCTTGTCGAAGGTGTTACGCGTGATTTGCAGGCGACTGAGCAGTTGATTCCGTCGAATTTTTCACCGCATGATTTTGCGCTGAAACCGTCGGATATTCGCAGGCTGCAACAGGCCGATCTGATCATCTGGCTGGGGCCTGAGGCGACCCCGGGACTGGCCAAGGTGATGCGCCAACCCGCGCTTGCGGCAAAGGCGATTTCGCTGATGGACCTGCCGGGAACCAAGCGACTGGACCTGCGCCGGGCCGGGATTTTTGGCGCCAAGGATGATCACGAAGACGCCCATGCCGAAGATGCACATGGGCATTTTGACCCGCATGGCTGGCTTGACCCGTCAAATGCGGCTGCGTGGGTGCCGGCAATTGCGGCGGCGTTGCAGGAGTTGGATGCGGAACAAGCCGGGGGATACGGGGCAAATGCCGCGGCTTTCCAACAGGAAATTGCGGGATTTACCGACGGCGTGAAGGCGTCCCTTAAGGGCAGACAACCGCTTCCCTATGTTCAGTTTCACGACGCATTTCAGTACTTTGAGACCGCGTTTGGCCTGTCGCCCCTTGGTGCTGCAACCTCCGAGGACGAGGAAACCACCAGCCTTGGCGTCATCAGCGAACTGCGCACGACCCTTGCGGCACAGCCCCAAAGCTGTGTTTTCGTGCAGGATAAGCTGGCGGAAAAGCGCGCCTCTGTGCTGCTGGAGGTTGGGGGTGTGCAAGTTGGTTATCTGGACGCTTTGGGGCGGCAGATCGCGGCGGATGAGTTTGGCTATATCGCGTTGATGTCGGCGATTACTGCGTCGTTCAGCGCCTGCCTTTTGGGTGCGCGCTAGGCGGATTTGCGAAATACGGCAATGGTTGCGCGGTCGTCCCTGTGGTCTGCCTGGGCGTTCGGGCCATAGATCGAGCGTTCGACCAGTTGGAACCCTGACATCAGGAGGGAAAGGGCCTGGAATTTTTTCGCAAATCCCATCGCGTCATAGACCGCCTGATTGATCCCCAGCACAAACAGCGCGCCCGGTTTGGCGATGCGCAGCAATTCGTCCAGCGCCTCGGGGCCGACATGGCCGTGGGTGAAGGTGCCTGCGCTGACTAACGCGCCGTATTGGCCGGTATCGATGGGTAAGGGCTGGGTCAGATCCGCCTTGATCGTCTGTCGGTAACAGCCTTTGGACATCGCCTGATCCAGCATCTCGACCGAGATATCAAGCGCGTCGATCAGGCGTCTACTGCCCTCTGACAAAGCCGCCCCAACCAGGCCGGTGCCAGCCCCGACATCAAGGATCGGGCTGTCGTCAGAGTCAAGTCTTTGGGCGAGCTCTGCTGCGATCACCCCGGGATAGACATAGTCCATCCGGGTCGCGAAATCCTGATCATAGCTGTCGGCCCAGTCGCGATAAAGCTGCACGGAATCTTGCGGGGTTTTCAGCGCATAGGCGCGATCTAGGTCGGGGTCATCGTCCTGCATGGGGTTTTCCGTCGATCAGGAGGCATTGCCCATCCAGCCGTAACGCAAAAAGCGGCCCTGCCCAAGGCAGAACCGCTTTTGTCATGTGCGGCGTCGGGCCTGCCTACATATCAAGGCATTCCGCGACTTCGACACTGCCTTCGCCTGTTGTCACCATTGGGCAGCCTTTGGCCATTTCCACGGCGGCATTCAAATCGGCGGCGTTGACCAGGCTGTAACCCGAGATCGGGTTGGCGCCGCCATTGTCGTCAACACTGCCGTTAAGCACGGTTTTGGACATGCCTGCGGGATGGCCGCCATCGACGATGGCCGCACCTAAGCCCGTGAACCAATCAGTCCAGGCTTTCATGGCTTTCTGACCTTCTTCCGGGCTGTCCGGGGCTTTGCCGCCGTGATAGGCGAAAATGAATTTTGGCATTGGTATTCTCCCTTGGTTGGTTTTTTAGTTGCCCATGCGTTCAAGTTTACGCAGCGAGGATGTCCAGCCGATGACGTGGTTGTCCGCCGCCTCGGTGCTGGGCAATTGCTGGTGATGCAGTGTGAAGTCTGTGCCGCCGCCCTGACCAGCCGAAATTGTCAAGGTAACGAAACTTTCATTTCCCCTGACATCGTTTTCGTCATGCCAGGCCCAGGTGAACCCGACAGAGTTTGGCGGATCAACCTTGGTGATTTGGCCCGATACCTTGTGTTCCTTGCCGTCGCTGTTTTGCATTACGGAAAACCAGCGGCCGGGTTTGGTGAAATCAAGCGCACATTGCGGTAAGGTCATGCCCTCCGGGCCCCACCATTTCGCCAGATGTTCAGGCTTGGTGACAAAGTCAAACACCATTGCCGGGTCGGCCTTGAAATGCCGTTCGATCTTCAGTTCAGCCATTGTTCAGCCCTTCCATGTCAAGTGCGCGTTCCAGCCGGTCAAGGCTGCTGTCCCAGAATTTTCGATGATACTCGACCCAGGCATTGACCGCCTGGATCGCTGCGGGATTGACGGAATAGATCCGTTTTTGCCGGTCGACCCGCTGGTTGATCAGCCCGGCCAGACGCAGCACTTTCAGGTGCCGCGACACGGCGGGCGGGGAAATATCGGTTAGTTGCTGCAACTGCCCGGCCGATTGCTCGCCCTGGCTTAGCAAGTGGTCAACGATGGCGAACCTTGTTGCATCGCCAAGGGCTGCGAATGTCTGGTTGAGGGGCGGCACGGACTGGGTCCATTATTTTACTGTCAGGTTATTTAATAGTTTGGTTATTTAACTGAGTCAAGCATCCAGGCGCGGTTGTTTCCGCTTGAGGTTTCGTGCCCGTCCCCGCACCATCGGCGCGCGTGATCAAAACAAGACAGGAAGCCACATGCACCCATTTGGACCGACCGATATGAAATCCCTACTGGCGGAGGTGTTTGCCCCCTGGATCCAAACGCTTGGGATTGTGCCCTTGGCCAATACCGACACCGGTGCAAGTTTCCGGCTGCCTGAAAACAGCGATCTGGTGCGGGGGGGCGGTGATGGGCCGGGGGTGGTTTGCGGGCAAGCCGTGGCGGCGGTTGCCGACACGGCCTCGGTGCTGGCGCTGTCGGCTTTGAACGGACGGTTTCGCAATTGCACCACGGTTGATATGACGACACATTTTCTGCGTCCGATGCCTTTGGGGGATGTCGATGTCAGGGTTGAGGCGGTGTCAAACGGGCGTCGCATGGCGGTGACCCGTGCGGAATTTCGCGCAGCAGGATCAGAGAAACTGGCAGCGACCGCAACTTGCGCTTTTGCGTATCTGGAGGATTAGCATGAGAGGGCTGTGCGCCCCCTTTTATTGAGTATTTCCAGAACAATGAAATCAGCTGGTATAGGCGACCATTGTCAGCAGTTCATATTCCGCGACCTGGTCGTCGTCCTGGTTGCAGATGGTGACGGCCCAGCGGACCTCGCCGTATTCCTCGGTCCGTTTGGTTTTGCGTTTGGCGGTCAGGCGGACGCGGATGCTGTCGCCGGGGCTGACCGGTTTTTGAAAGCTGAGGCCGTTTAAGCCGGTGTTGGCCAGGACCGGGCCGGGGTCAGGTGACACGAACAGGCCCGCCGCGAAGCTAAGCAGCAGATAGCCATGCGCGACCCGTCCGGGGAAGAACGGGTTGGCGCGGGCGGCATCCTCGTCCATGTGGGCGTAGAAGGTGTCGCCAGTGAAATGGGCGAAATGTTCGATGTCTTCCAGCGTGACCTCGCGCGCGTCTGTCAGGATGGTTTCGCCGATCTGAACCTGGTGGAAATTGCGGGTGAACGGGTGCGCAGGCGGGGTGATTTCGGCAGCACCCTTGACCCAGACATCGCCAATAGCGGTCAGGATATCCGGGCTGCCCTGGATCGCGGTGCGTTGCATGTAATGCATCACGCCACGGATGCCGCCCAGTTCCTCGCCGCCGCCAGCGCGGCCGGGGCCGCCGTGGACCATATGCGGCAAGGGCGCGCCGTGGCCGGTGCTTTCGGCCATCGAGGTGCGGTTGTTGAAATAAAGCCGTCCGTGCCAGGCGGCGCTGGCAAGGGTGATGTCGCGCGCCACTTTCGCATCATTGGTAATGACCGACCCAACAAGCGAACCACCCCCCCGGTTCATCAAAACGCCTGCATGCGCCACATCGCGGTAGCCCATCAGGGTTGCGACCGGGCCAAATGCCTCGACCTCGTGGACGGCGCGGGCGGCGTCTGGGTCATCGCAGCGCAGCAGCATTGGTGGCAGGAACGCACCTTTGTCTTTGTCGGCACCGTCTACGGTGAAGTTGCCGGCATCGCCAAAAACCGTCGTGACCTCATCCCCGAAGGCGGCGATTTTGGCCAGCACATCGGCCTTTTGCGCGGCTGAGGCCAGCGCCCCCATGCGTGTGGTTGCCAGGGACGGATCACCAATCGCGGTTTTCATTAGCTTGGCGGCGATTGCCTGGGACAACGCGTCGATCTGATCCAGCGGCACGATCATGCGGCGAATGGCGGTGCATTTTTGCCCGGCCTTCGCGGTCATTTCGCGCACGGCTTCCTTGACGAACAGGTCAAACTCCGGCGTGCCTTCGGCAGCATCCGGGCCAAGGACCGAGGCGTTCAGCGAGTCCTGTTCGGCCAGAAACCGCACGCCGTTGTTCAAGATCGCAGGCTGGCTGCGCAGCAGCAATGCGGTGTCGGCAGAGCCTGTGAAACTGACAATATCCTGCGCGCCAAGCCGTTGCAGCAAATCGCCGGTGCCGCCGATGATCAACTGAAACGATCCCGGTGGAAAGATGCCGCTTTCGTCCATCAGGCGCACGCAAGCCTCGGTCAGGTAGCAGGTTGAGGTGGCGGGTTTTACGATGGCGGGCATCCCGGCCAGCAGGCTGGGGGCCAGCTTTTCCAGCATCCCCCAGACCGGAAAGTTGAACGCGTTGATATGGACCGCGACCCCCAAGAGAGGCGTACAGATATGCTGGCCCAGAAAGCTGCCGGTGCGGGAAAGTTGTTCAATCTCGCCATCCAGATAGACATGGCCGTCGGGCATTTCGCGGCGGCCTTTGGCGGCGAAAACCAGCATGGTGCCGATGCCGCCATCGATGTCGATCTTGCTGTCGGCAAGGGTTGCGCCGGTCATGTAAGACAGCTGATATAGCTGATCCTTGCGGTCCTGAAGGTAAAGCGCCAGCGCCTTCAGCCGCCGGGCGCGATCATGAAACGTCATCTCGCGCAAGGCTGGCCCACCGGTTTTGGTGGCAAAGTCGACCATGCCCTGAAAATCCAGATCGTCCGATCCGGCCAGCGCGATCTGCTCGCCGGTCACGGCAGAATGAATTGGCCGCGTCGCGCCAGTTGGGGCGACCCATTTGCCATTTGCGAAACTGTGAAGCTGCATGATCGTCATCGTGGTAATCCCAATTGCTGTGAAAGGGTTTTGGCATGCGCCGCCGTGGCGTGCAACACTATTGACCAACCGGTCGGTTTATGCAAATCCTTTTCAGGACGCAACCGCATGAAGTGAGCAGAATGACCCCTCAGGAACGCGCCGCAAAATCGGCTGAAGTAATGTGGCAGAATGACCGGGCCGCGCATTGGCTGGGGTTGTCGCTTGACGCCATAGGCCCCGGCACGGCGACCATGTCGCTGGTAGTGGAAACGCATCATTTAAACGGCCATGATATCTGCCACGGCGGCTTCATCTTTACGCTGGCGGATGGCGCGTTTGCCTTTGCCTGCAACAGCTATAACCAGATCGCGGTGGCCCAGCACAACACCATCAGCTTTATCACCCCCGGCAAGCTGGGCGAGACCCTGGTGGCCAAGGCGGTTGAAACCAACAAAACCGGCCGCAACGGCATTTATGATGTGACCGTCAGTGGCGAAGGTGGCAGAATACTGGCTGAGTTTCGCGGCTGTTCGCGCGTCATTCAAGGCATCCATTTTGACGAGAACGGGGGATAATCCATGACCGAGGCATTTCTTTGCGAAGGTTTGCGCACGCCGATCGGCCGCTATGGCGGGGCGTTAAGTTCGGTGCGGCCAGATGATCTGCTGGCGCATGTGATCCGGCAGGTGATGGCGACAGCGCCCGGGCTTGACCCCGCTGCGATCAATGATGCGATCATGGGCAATGCCAATGGTGCGGGAGAAGACAATCGCAATGTCGCGCATATGGCGACCCTTCTGGCGGGGCTGCCTGACAGCATTCCGGGGGCGACGATCAACCGTTTGTGCGGCTCGGGCCTCAATGCGGTGGGTGTCGCCGCGCAGGCGATCAAATCCGGCGACGCTGAGATTATTCTGGCCGGTGGCGTCGAAAGCATGAGCCGCGCCCCCTTTGTCATGGGCAAGGCCGAAACCGCGTTTTCCCGCAACACCCAGATTTACGACACCACCATCGGCTGGCGGTTTGTCAACAAGCAGATGAAGGCGGAATACGGGATCGATTCGATGCCTGAAACGGCGGAAAACGTCGCGGAGGAGTTTAACATTTCGCGCGAAGATCAGGATGCCTTTGCCTATCGGTCACAAGAACGCGCGGCGGCGGCGATTGCCTCGGGCCGGTTTGCCCAGGAAATCACCCCGGTTGAAATCGCCCAGCGCAAGGGGGATGCGATAATTGTCGATACGGATGAACATCCGCGCCAGACCAGCTTGGAAAAGCTCGGCAGTTTGAAAGCACCGTTCCGGCAGGGAGGCAGTGTGACGGCGGGCAATGCCTCGGGCGTCAATGACGGGGCGGCGGCCTTGATCATTGCCAGCGGTGCGGCGGTTGAAAAATACGGGCTGGTGCCGAAAGCGCGGATTGCGGGCATGGCCTGTGCCGGCCTGCCACCCCGGATCATGGGCTTTGGCCCCTCCCCCGCCAGCCGTTTGCTGATGGATCGCATGGGCCTTCACATCGGCGATATCGACATTATTGAGCTTAACGAGGCGTTCGCCGCCCAGGGCCTTGCCGTCATGCGCGACCTTGGCCTGGCGGACGATGCCGACCACGTTAACCCCAATGGCGGTGCGATTGCGCTTGGCCATCCTCTGGGCATGTCGGGCGCACGTCTGGCCCTGACGGCAGCGATAGAAATGGTTAACCGCGACGCCAATCGCGCCCTTTGCACAATGTGTATCGGCGTCGGACAAGGCATCGCCCTGATGCTTGAAAAAGCCTGAGTAGGATCACGGACATGCAAGAACTCACCCCAAAACGCGACACGCTTGACCCGATTGAAATCGCCTCGCGTGACGAGATTTCTGCCCTTCAATTGGAGCGGATGAAATGGTCGCTGAACCACGCCTATCAGAACGTGCCCCATTACAAGGCCAGCTTTGATGCAGCGGGCATGCATCCAGATGATCTGAAATCGCTGTCGGACCTGGCGAAATTTCCGTTCACGGTGAAGCAGGATTTGCGCGACAACTACCCGTTCAACATGTTCGCGGTGCCCAGGGAACAGATCGCGCGGGTGCATGCGTCCTCGGGGACGACGGGCCAGCCGACGGTGGTTGGCTATACCACAAACGACCTGGATATGTGGGCAACCGTGGTCGCCCGCAGCCTGCGGGCATCGGGCCTGAAACCAGGTGATCTACTGCACAACGCTTATGGCTACGGCCTGTTCACCGGTGGGCTTGGCATTCATGCGGGGGCTGAAAAGCTCGGCCTGACACAGGTGCCGGTTTCGGGCGGCATGACGCCCCGGCAGGTGCGGCTGATCGAAGATTTCCGCGCCGATGGCATCACCGTTACCCCGTCTTACATGCTGTCGATCCTGGATGAATACCGCAAACAGGGGTTTGATCCGCGCGAAAGCCCGCTGAAAGTCGGGATTTTCGGGGCCGAACCCTGGACCAACGCGATGCGCCTTGAGGTCGAAGACGCTTTTGATATGCACGCGGTTGATATCTACGGCCTGTCCGAGGTGATCGGCCCGGGGGTGGCCAATGAATGCGTCGAAACCAAAGACGGGCTGCATGTTTGGGAGGATCATTTCTACCCCGAAATCGTCAACCCCGATACAGGTGAACCGGTCGCCGATGGCGCGTTGGGTGAGCTTGTGTTCACCTCGCTGACGAAAGAAGCGTTCCCGATCATCCGCTACCGCACCCGCGATCTGACCCGTCTGCTGCCCGGCACCGCGCGCAGCATGCGGCGGATGGAAAAAATCACCGGCCGGTCCGACGACATGATCATCCTGCGTGGCGTCAACGTGTTCCCGACCCAGATCGAAGAACAATTGATGGCCGTCCGGGGA
>CAYXXQ010000016.1:0-21046 GCA_964469075.1 uncultured Rhodobacter sp. | reverse complement strand
CCCTTTATCACCGTTTCGTACTGAAATCCGGTGTGATGGAGCGGATGCTGAAACCGGAAAGCTGATCGCCAAAAGCCCTGCGATCAGTCTTTCAGAAACGCCTGAACCGCCGCTTCAAAATCGCGTGGGTTTTCGGCATGCAGCCAATGCCCGGCATCGGCAATCTGTTGAAACTTCGCGGCTGGAAACAGTCGCGCGATTTCATCATGGTGCTGCGGCGTAACATAGTCGGAATTCGCACCGGTCAGAAACAGGGTAGGGTCGTCAAACCGGGCCGATAGTGGTGGGAAATCAAGGATTTCCGCCATGTCGCGCGCCAGAATTTCCAGGTTTAGCCGCCATCTTGGCCTTGACCCCGTCAGATCAAGGCTTTGCAGCAAAAACGCCCGAACGCCCGCTTCCGGGATTGCCTGCGCAAGTTGCGCGTCAGCGTCACGTCGGGTTTTAACCTTGGACAGATCAACCGAATTCATCGCCGCGATAAGGTGGCTTTGGGTATGCGTATAACCAACCGGCGCGATGTCGGCCACGACAAGACGTGCAACGAGTTCGGGCCGGTGCAAGGCCAAAACCATCGCGGCCTTGCCCCCCATCGAATGCCCCAAAACATCGGCCCGCCCGCCCACATAATCGATAACTTCCGCCAGATCCTCGGCCAGATCTTTGTAGCTGTGGGCCTCAAGCCAGGGGCTTTCGCCATGATTGCGCATGTCGACGGTAATCACCGGTCGGGTTTCTGCCAGTCGTTTGGACAGCACCCCCCAGTTTCGGACAGAGCCAAAAAGCCCATGCGCGACGATCAGCGGCAAGCCGGTTTCAGGGCCGTTCCGGACGAAATTCAGCATTGGATATCCCTTGTACACGCGCGCAACAATTAGGGCTTCGTTGCCAGCGCAGCAAGGGCCAACCATTGGCATGGCAGCCCTAGGATCACCAAAACTCAGGGTGGCACCAACCCATATCGCCCGGAAAACGACCGACGCTTGCCCTGATATAACCGTCTTTGACTGATCAAGATCATTTGCCATGAGTCGGCAATAAACCTAAACTTGCGCCTTGACGGAGGCACGCATGTACAAGACGTCGCTGGGATCAGTAACTGCCGAAATCGAACGACTTCTGGTGGAAAAATTCGCGGCTAAGGGCCGGGATTTAAACCAGAAAATCAAAAATATTGGCCGCAAGCTACCGCGAGGAATTCGCAACCAGGCCACCTATCTGATCGAGGCAGAGGCCCGTTACAAAAACCCAAAGCGCGCCCATCAATATGACCCCGAACGCGTGTTAGCAGCACGGAAACAGCTTGTTGACTATCTAGAAAAAATCGACCGATCCTCAAGCCGGCGCTACGGGCGGCTTGCCTGGGGAACAGGGCTAGCTGTCAACTTGTTTATCCTGATCCTGCTGTTTGCAATTGCGGTCGCTTATATCGGCTGACCAATGCCGTCCCGGCCCGCCAGGCACGTTCCACCTGACAGGCCAGAATTCGTAACCTCAATGCGCCGGATTGATGAATGTGTCGTTGCGCAGGTCGGCAAAGGCCTGTTTCAGTTCGGCTTGGGTGTTCATGACAATCGGCCCGTGCCAGGCGACCGGTTCCTCTATCGGGGCGCCGGAAATCAGAAGAAACCGCAAGCCTTCCGGCCCGGCCTGCACGCTGATCGTATCGCCCGTGTCAAATTGCACCAAAGTCCGGTTGCCCGACCTATCGCGGATGTTAACTTCCTGGCCCTCAACTTCCTTTTCCAGCAGCACACCTGAAGGGGCCGACGCGTCAGAAAAAACCCCGCTGCCTTGAAAAATATAGGCGAAAGTCTTGCGATATGTCGGCATCGGGAAGGTCTTCTTAACCCCGGCAGGGATAGAAACATCCAAGTATTGCGGGTCGGCGGCGATGCCGTCAACCGGGCCCATTTTGCCCCAAAACTGACCGATAATGACCCTGACCGTGGTGCCATCATCCTCCTTGATTTCTGGGATCTCAGCCGAGGGTACATCCTGATATCGCGGATCGGTCATCTTCAGGTGCGACGGCAAATTCGCCCAGAGTTGGAAGCCGTGCATCTGCCCCTTGGCATTTCCCTTGGGCATTTCCTGATGCATGATGCCGGACCCGGCCGTCATCCATTGAACATCGCCCGCCCCCAATTGCCCCACATTCCCAAGGGAGTCACCGTGATCGACGGTTCCGGTCAACACATAGGTTATCGTTTCAATGCCCCGATGCGGGTGCCAGGGAAAGCCACGCATATAGGCGTCGGGCGTTTCGCCACGAAAATCATCAAACAGCAAATAGGGATCCAGCATGGCCGGATCGTGAAACCCAAAGGCGCGGTGCAGATGAACACCGGCGCCCTCTAATGTGGGCTGCGCCTGGCTAAGGGACTTGACGGGTCTAATGGACATGGGATGTCTCCTTTCAGGCGTTAACCTAGGTGTGGTTCCAAAAAATAAACAGTCCGCCATTTTGAAACTTATTGTTTTCAAAATGGAAACAATAAGACGAAATCAATCCGTGCCGCAAACACATCCCCCCGGTGTCGCTTCCGGGCGAGAGCATCCGACCCCGAACGCGCGACCATCGCGCCACTGGGCAGCATCGAAAGGACGCCAAAGATGAAGATCGGGTTTATCGGATTGGGGAATGTCGGCGGCAAACTGGCGGGCAGTATCCTGCGCAACGGGCTGGATCTGACCGTTCGTGATCTGGATGCTGGGCTTGTCCAGAAATTTGTCGATATGGGCGCGAAATCTGCCAACAGCCCGGCCGACATGATGCGCGTCTGCGATGCGGTTATCACCTGTTTGCCGTCGCCCGCTGCCTCGGCTGCGGTGATGGAGGGCCTGGATGGCTTGCTGGAAGAAGTCACTCCCGGCAAGATCTGGATGGAAATGTCGACAACCGACGAGGCTGAGGTGAAACGCCTTGGCGCGATGGTCATGGCCAAGGGTGGATCAGCCGTCGATTGCCCGGTATCCGGGGGGTGTCACCGGGCTGCGACTGGCAATATCTCCATCTTTGCGGGCTGTGATCGTGCTGTTTTTGAACAACTTTTTCCAGTTCTCAAGACTCTGGGCAGGCGGATTTTGCACACTGGTCCGCTTGGCTCGGCGAGTGTTCTGAAGGTCATGACAAACTATCTGGCCACGGCAAACCTGCTCACCTGCTGCGAGGCGCTGGTGACGATGAAGGCTGCCGGTCTTGATCTGAATACGACCTATGAGGCGATCAAGATCTCGTCCGGCACATCATTTGTGCATGAAACCGAAAGCCAGGTGATCCTGAACGGATCGCGCGATATCAGCTTCACGATGGATCTCGTGAAAAAGGATATTGGCCTGTTTCAGGACGTGGCGGCGCGCCATAATGTGCCGCTTGAGATCAGTCCTATGATGATCGACATTTTCACTGACGGCATCGCCCGGTATGGCGCGCGTGCGCAGTCCGACGACATCATCCGACGCCTGGAAGAAGCAACTGGTTTGTCCATCACGGCACCAGGCTTCCCCGCCGAAATGCAGGATGATGAGCCCGAAGAAGAAGGTTATGAGGTTGTTCCGCCGGGGCGGGCGGCGGCTGCCGAATGAGCGGATTTCTTACCCAATGGTTGCGCGTTAACTTTTTCGCTTCACTTTTAGATTGAATTCACTAGACTAAGCGCAAGAAGTCGCCAAAAGGCGGCCACTTTTAAATCGAGTAGGCAGTACTATTCGCAGCTTCGTGTGACGAGTCTGGTGTAGTTTCATTTGTATTTGCAGCGAATTCTGGTGCTCTTTGGGCAGGAATAACATGCGTGCACTGAATAGAGGCCGGGGGATCGGGCCCGCTGGGGCAGTCTTTTTGGCAGCAACCATCACAGCCCCATTGGGTGTGATCGAAACTCGGGCGCAGGCCCAGACGCCATCAACCACGACGGTGATCCGTCGGCCCAGCATCCCCAATGTGACGGCCGCAGAAACCAGGGTCTTTGGCGATCTTGAGGTCGAGTTTGCCCTGGCGATGCAGCATGGCGATACTGGCAAAGCGCTGGTGATCAGCCGCGAAATGTATCGGCTGGTGCAAACGCAACATGCGCTGAGCCTTAGCCCGACCGATCCGGATTTTGCAGCGCAATACAGCATCACAACCAGAGATGGGTTTGAACTGATCCGCAAACTGCATGTCGCCCAGCATTCCGAGATTGAAGCGCTATTGGCGCAGGGGCGTTATCGATCCGCACTTGATCTTTTCTCGCGTGATTTGGCGCTGGACAAAGCCCTGTTTGGCGATGCCTCGCCGGTCTATCTGGCGACACTTGGCAAATATGCGCTGATGGCGAAAGTTGCTGGGGAATACCGCCTGGCGAAAACCTGGTTGCAGGAAAAAACCCGCGTCAGTGAGAAGATGCTGGGTCGCGACAGCCTGGAGCGCGCTATGGCCCTGACAGCCCTTGCCGAGTTGGAAAGCGATGTCGGGCGGTTAACTGATGGCCAAAGCCACACGACCGAGGCGCTTGATATTTTGGCGACGCTTAATGTCACAAGTGGCCACGATTACCGCATGGCGCTTGCGGCGGCCAGCCGGGTTGAGCTGCATCTGGGCAACGCCCGCCGCGCCGAAGACCTGACGATGGCAATCCTTGAAGACTTGAAAAAACTGGGTGAATCCGCCAGTCTGGAATACGGCGTCAACCTGAAGCGGGCCGCGCAATTGCTGCACAAACGAGGGGAGATCACCAAGGCTGAGCAATTGTTTCTTGCAGCGGTGGAAAACGCCCGGGATGCTGGTGGCGGCCAATCCGTGGTTTACGCTCTGCGGGTAAAATCCTTGGCTGAGTTTTATCATGCAACCGGTCGCCACACCCTGGCTGATCAGTTTTACAAATACGCCCATCCGGTTTTGCAACAGGCTGGCATGAAAGGATTTTTGGGAGATGTGGTCAACCACCGGGCAACGGATCACACCGAGGCCCTTCATGAGCCGACGGATCAGGTGCAAACAGTCGAGGCCGATCAGGAGGCCGTGCAGTTCTTAGAACGCATCGAAGATCTGATCGCCGACTAACGCGTTTTGCGTTTTATCTGAGGCAGATACATCGTAAATCACCCAAAATTGGGGCGAATTGCGATCCATATCAAACGCAAAACGCTTTAAGGCCGGACAGGGCCAAGACGACCCGCCCTACACCAAGTTGCGTCTAAAGCCCCTTCGCCCGGTAACTATTGGCGACCCGGTCAATCGACACAAGATACGCCGCAACACGCAAATCCTGCACGTCGCTGCGGGTGTGCCAAACTTCGCGCATTGCCTGATAGGCCGAGCGCATCGTGTCATCAAGGCCGGAGCGGACCAATTCCAGCTCCCCGGCGCCGTGCAGGTAGCGGCGCACGAAATCATCGGACAGTTTGGATTTTGACCCGTTTTCCGCAGACATCCGCTGCAATTCTTCGACCAGCAGCAGATGCCGCGATTCTTCCTGCCGGCGCTGCATCCGGCCAAACCGGATATGGCTGAGGTTCTTGACCCATTCAAAATAGGAAACCGTCACCCCACCGGCATTGGCATAAAGATCGGGGATGATGACGCAGCCGCGTTGGCGCAGGATTTCGTCAGCCCCTGCCGTAATCGGGCCGTTCGCGGCCTCAATAATCAAAGGCGCGCGGATGCTTGAGGCGTTGGTCATGTTTATCACCCCCTCAAACGCCGCCGGAATAAGAATGTCGCATTCATTTTCCAACACACGCACGCCGTTTTCGACAAACGCACCTTCCGGGCAGCCTTTGACACCGCCGTTTTCCGCCATATAGGCCCGGACATTGTCGATATTCATGCCCGCGTCGTTCACCAGCGCGCCGTCGCGCTCGATGATGCCGGTAACAATCGCGCCATCTTCCGTGGTCAGAAACTGGGCTGCGTGATAGCCCACATTGCCAAGGCCCTGCACGATCACCCGTTTGCCATCCAACCGACCGCTTAGCCCGGCAGCGGCCTTGTCTTCGTCATAGCGAAAAAACTCTTGCAGGGCGTATTGCACGCCACGGCCAGTGGCCTCCACCCGGCCTTGAATACCGCCTGCATTCAATGGCTTACCGGTAACACAGGCGCGGGCGTTGATGTCTGTCGTGTTCATCCGGGCATACTGATCGGCGATCCAGGCCATTTCCCGTTCGCCTGTGCCCATATCCGGGGCCGGGACGTTTTGCGACGGGTGGATCAAATCACGCTTTGCCAGTTCATAGGCAAAGCGGCGGGTGATCATTTCCAGCTCATACTCTTCATATTCTCGTGGGTCGATCCGAAGCCCACCCTTAGAGCCACCGAACGGCGTTTCCACCAGCGCGCATTTATAGGTCATCAGGGCGGCAAGGGCTTCAACCTCGTCCTGGTTGACGCCCATCGCGAAGCGGATGCCACCTTTGACGGGCTCCATATGTTCGGAATGCACCGATCTGTAGCCGGTGAAGGTTTGGATTTGACCGCGCAGGCGGACCCCAAATCTGACGGTATAAGTCGCGTTACAGACACGGATTTTTTCTTCAAGCCCCGGCGGCAAATCCATCAGCGCCACGGCGCGGTTGAACATAAGATCAACGGATTGACGAAAACTTGGTTCGGCGGAAGTGTTCATCATTCTCTCCCCAAAATGATACAGGCCCATCTATTCAGGCTTTAGGCATAAGGTACAAAGGTTTTTTGTTTCTTTCCGGATATCGTGATTTTTTATGCTATGGCGCACGAAAGCACGATTTCGGGATGTCAGGCCAAGGCGCAGGGGGCCAAAAGCTGGAAAACTTTGGGTGAAATTGCGGCAATTTTAGGGTGTTTTAACCAGGCTGAGTGACGCGGAAAATACCGCAAGTCCTTGATAATCAGCCTTAATATCAGCCTTCATTGGGATAAGGTCTTATACGAAAGGCCATGCCAATTTCCCATTTCATTCAAATTTGTGACGCTTTTCATGCCTAACTTCATGTCAGAAAAGTCCAATACTGGTGCCGGGGCGTGGATAAGGCGTAAGATCGTGAAAAGGTTCCTGTCGAAATTTCGCAAGAACGAGCAGGGCAACGCAACCGTGGAATTCGTGCTGTGGTTGCCCCTGATCATGGGTGTGATCGTTGGCGCGTTTGATCTGAACATCGTTTTGATGACGCAAAGCAGCATGTGGAATGTTGCCCGCGACACCGCGCGGCGCGTCTCAACCGGGGAGTTGGACGCCTCCACCGCCCAGACATATGCACTGACACAGCTGACCTACATGAATTTTGAATACGGGGTGGATGTCACAGTTGGCACTGATGTTGTTGTCGATATCGAAACTTTTCTGAGCAATGTTGCAATTCTTGGGGCGATGGGCAGTTCGGGCAAATACAATATCACGGCCTCGGTCACGATGCGGGTTGAACAGGAATAACGGGCGACTGCAGAAAGGTGCTGAACAGATGAAAGGGCCAGGCGCAATATTGCGGGCTTTCTTGAGCGACGATCGCGGGATGGTGACACATCTGGCGCTTGTTGTGCTGATCATCGTGCTTTTGTTTTCCGGTCTATCGCTTGATTCTGCCAATGCTTACCGCGTGCGTTTCATGCTGCAAACAGCCGCCGATGCCACCGCACATGCCGGTATTGTTGAACTGAAAAACGCCGGCGTTGCCAATGTCAGCGACACCACGAAAAACAACATTCGCGATCTGATCCTGCCTTTGGCAAACGCCAACCTGACAGGGGATTCGCGCAATACCGCGATCCTGTCGTCTGATGTTATTTTTGGTCAGTGGAACTCTTCAACCCGCAGCTTTACTGAAAGCAATAACAACGTCGATGCGGTGCGGGTGATTGCGCGGCGATCCAGCGAAAACGCCAATGCTTTGCCGACTTTCCTGTTGCGGATCGCCGGTTTGACAGCTGGGATATTGAGGCAGAAAGCGTCGCCTTCATGTCGACCGAAGACTGCGCAAGCGTTGATGTCTCTACCAATTCGGTGTTCAGCATCACCTCGAACAATGATTTCTATAACGGATTCTGCGTCAAAGCCGCCGGCGGGATTGACCTGAACAACAACAATTACTTCGATGATGATGTCATTCTATATGTCGCAGATTTTGCGGATATTGGCTTTAACGGCAGCAATAATATGTCAACTATCGTCGGTCGCGGTACCTCAGACAGCAGCGCCAGTCTGACTTATGGCGATATTTTCGAAACCACGAACGAGTTTACCTCGGTCACCACGACCGAGGTTGAAGCGATGGCAACAAACTACCTGAACGCCTATTGGGATGGTCAGCCAAGTTATATCAACACCGCAGCCTCGGTCATTCAGGTTCGGGCCAAGGACGTGAAATACACCAGCTTCGCGCCAGGCCGGATTTATGAGGTGCTTTGCGGCGGCTCCAACGGCAATAAGGCGCAATTTTTTAACAACTCGGTCGTCAACGATATCGTCATGGTGGCCGATTGCAAGATCCAGCTTGGCAAAGGCTCGGTGTTTGAAGACGTCATCCTGGTGTCACGTGACACCAGCAACAAATCGGTTTACGCCGCCTCCAAGGTGCAATTGGGCGCGGATGACAGCTGCGCAGCTGGTGGCGGCGTCGCGATCTACGCCGCGGGTGATTTCACTTCTGCCGCCAAGCTTGAGGTTTATGGCGCGTCGATCACCACGTTGGGCGAGGTGCAAATCGCAGCCTCAGCCGATGCAATCGAAGGTCTTACGATCCGCGCCGTAGGCGATGTGACGTTTTCGGCCCAGGCGCAATTTGGCAGCTGCAAGGACGGCTGGTCCAGCACTGCCGACGTGGCCTATCTGCTGGTCAGGTAGTCAACAGGCCACCAATGAACCTCGCGTCGGCGTTGGCACCAGCAAAGGTCGCTTTCCGACCTGAATTCCGTCGATTTCAACCTTGCACCGCGTGATGGCTTGGCCTTTGATAGGCGGGACAGGCACGGGGGTAACATGCGCTATTCTGCATTGCAGGTTTTCTTAAACGGTTTGACCGGAAACAAGGGCTGGAAGCCGGTTTGGCGCAACCCCGACCCGAAACCGTATTATGATGTGATCATCATCGGCGGCGGCGGGCATGGCCTTTCGACGGCGTATTACCTGGCGAAAAACCACGGCATCACCAACGTCGCGGTACTTGAGCGCGGCTATCTTGGCGGCGGAAATGTCGGGCGGAACACCACGATTGTGCGCGCCAACTATATGCTGGAAGGCAATTCGCAGTTCTATTCACACTCCCTTAAACTGTGGGAGGGGCTTGAGGCTGATCTGAATTATAACACCATGCTGTCCCAACGCGGCCAGGTCATGCTGGGCCATTCCGATGGCCAGATGGACGCGCTGGCGCGGCGCGGCAACATGATGCGGATGCAGGGCGATGACGCAGTGCTTTGGGGCAAGGACGAGGTTCGCAAGCACCTGTATTACCTCAATCACGACAGCGCGCGGTTTCCGATTTATGGCGGGCTGATGCATTGGCGCGGCGGCACCGCGCGGCATGACGCGGTCGCCTGGGGTTATGCCCGTGGGGCCGATCAGCGCGGCGTCGATCTGATCCAGAATTGCGAAGTAAAGGGCTTTCGCATCGAAAACGGCAAAGTGCTAGGGGTGGACACCAGTCGCGGCTTTATTGGCGCTGGCAAGGTCGGCATGACCGTCGCTGGCCGCAGTTCGCAGGTCGGCCAGATGGCCGGACTGCGGCTGCCGATTGAAAGCCATGTGCTGCAAGCCTTTGTCACTGAAGGCCTGAAGCCGATCATCCCGCATGTCGTCAGCTTTGGCATGGGGCATTTTTATATCAGCCAGTCTGACAAGGGCGGGCTGGTGTTTGGCGGTGATCTTGACATGTATAACTCTTACGCCCAGCGTGGAAATCTGCCGATGGTCGAACATGTGGCCGAGGCCGGGATGGCCCTGATGCCGATGATTGGCAAAGCCAAAATGCTGCGCAGTTGGGGTGGCATCATGGACATGTCGATGGACGGCACGCCGATCATCGACAAGACCGTTATCGACGGCTTTTTCATCAATTGCGGCTGGTGCTATGGCGGCTTCAAGGCGGTGCCGGGGTCGGGGGATGCGTTCTCGCATCTGATCGCAACCGGGAACTATCACAAGGCTGCCGACAAATTCCTGCTGAAACGGTTTGAAACCGGGCATGTGATTGACGAAACTGGCAACGGCGCCACGCCGAACCTGCATTGATCGGAGCGACAAGATGCGCATCATATGCCCCCTTTGCGGCGACCGCGACAGCCGCGAATTTCATTATCGCGGTGCCGCCAAACTGATCAACCGACCTGACGGCGATGCCAGTGATCAGGCGTTTTTCGACTATGTCTATCTTCGCGATAATCCAGCCGGACCAAACCGCGAACTATGGTTCCACGAAACCGGCTGCCGCAGCTGGCTGGTGGCCGAACGCAACACCGTCACCCATGAATTCCTGTCGGTGGACCTGGCCGAAACCGCAAAACGAGGTGCCAAATGAGCCGCTTACCCAAGGGTGGTTTGCTGGACCGCAGCCAGCAGATCCCGTTCAGTTTCGACGGCAACACCTATCTGGGGTTCAAAGGCGACACGCTGGCCTCGGCCCTGATTGCCAATGACGTGCGCCTAGTCGGGCGCAGTTTCAAATATCACCGGCCACGCGGGATTTTGACCGCAGGCTCGGAAGAGCCGAACGCGTTGATGGGGATCGGCACGGGCGGCCAGATCACCCCGAATGTTCGCGCAACCATGCAGGAGATTTATCGCGGTCTGACCGCTCAATCCCAGAACCGTTTTCCGTCGCTGGCCTTTGACATGCTGGCCGTCAACGACCTGATGGCGCCGTTTTTCAGCGCCGGGTTTTACTACAAAACCTTCATGTGGCCGTCAGTCCTGTGGGAAAAACTGTATGAGCCGCTGATCCGGCGCGCTGCTGGTCTGGGCGCGTTGACTGGCGCGGCGGATGCCGCGAAATATGACAAGGCCTTTGCCCATTGCGATGTCCTGGTGATCGGCGCCGGCCCTGCCGGATTGATCGCAGCACTTGCGGCCGCGCGCGGTGGGGCCGATGTGATCCTGGCGGATGAGGATTTTCGCCCGGGCGGTCGTCTGAACAGCGAAACCATCGCGGTTGACGGCAAGCCCGGCCCGGTTTGGGCCGCCGACATCGCAGCCAAACTGCGCGACATTGACAATGTCCGTCTGATGCCGCGCACCACCATCACCGGCGCGTATGACGGTGGCACTTACGGCGCGCTTGAGCGGGTTTCCAACCATCTGGCAGACCCGGCCCCAGACGCGCCGCTGGAAACGTTTTGGCGCATCACCGCCAAGTGCTGCATCCTGGCAGGCGGGGCGATTGAGCGCCCGATTGCCTTTGCAAATAATGACCGGCCCGGGATCATGATGGCCTCGGCCTTGCGCAGCTATGTCAACCGGTTCTCAGCTGCGCCAGGCCAGCAGGTGAGTATTTTTACGAACAATGATGACGGGCACCGCACCGCTCATGATCTGGCGGCACTTGGGATCGGTATTGCTGCGGTGATCGACACCCGTGCAGACGCCGCTTTAAGTGGAGACTTCCCGGTTCTGACCGGGGCTGAGGTGGTCAATACCAAGGGTCGGAAAGGCCTTAGTGAAATCACGGTGAAGACCCAGGCCGGCACGCGGCAGATCAAAAGCGATTGCCTGGCGGTCTCGGGCGGGTGGAACCCTTCGGTGCATCTGACCTGCCACATGAACGGACGACCGGTTTGGCGCGACGATATCGCAGCCTTTGTTCCCACCGATAATGCCGTGCCAGGCATGGTCGTGGCCGGGGCTGCGCTGGGCGAGTTTACAACCCATGACGCGCTGAAATCAGGCGTGGCCGCAGCCAAGTCCGTGTTGCAAGCTCTGGGCCTGAAAGCCCCGCGTCAGGTCGCGCCAAATGCCAATGATGCACCGGTTGAAATCACGCCTTTCTGGCATGTGGCCGGCACGGGCCGGGCCTGGCTTGATATGGCCAATGATGTCACGGTTAAGGACGTGAAACTGGCGCATCAGGAAAACTTCCGTTCGGTTGAGCATATGAAGCGCTACACGACGCTGGGCATGGCCCCGGATCAGGGAAAGACCTCCAACATGGGTGCCCTTGCGGTGATGGCCGAAATGACCGAGCGGTCGATCCCCGAAACCGGCACGACGACCTTCCGTCCGCCTTACACACCCGTCGCCCTTGGCGCGCTGGGCGCGCATGGCAAGGGCAAGGGCTTTGCGCCCGAACGGTTCATCCCGTCCGATGATCTGGCCCGCGAAATGGGGGCCACATTTGTCGAGGCAGGGCTTTGGTATCGCCCAAGCTGGTTCGCGCAAACCGGCGAAAGCCATTGGCGGCAATCCTGTGATCGTGAGGTTCAGATGGTGCGCCGCAGCGTCGGCATTTGCGACGTGACCACGCTTGGCAAAATCGACGTCCAGGGGCCGGATGCGGCCACTTTCCTTGACCGGGTGTATTGCAATACGTTTTCGACCTTAAAGCCCGGCAAAGTCCGCTACGGTCTGATGCTGCGCGAGGACGGTATGGTGATGGATGATGGCACTACCGCACGGCTTGGCGATCAGCATTACGTGATGACGACGACAACCGCCGCTGCCGGACAGGTGATGACGCATCTTGATTTCTGTGCGCAGGTTTTATGGCCGGAGCTTGATGTTCAGTTTATCTCGGTGACGGAACAATGGGCGCAATTCGCCGTGGCCGGACCAAAATCGCGTGATCTGCTGAACGACCTTATTGATCAGGACATCACCGACGAAACCTTCCCCTATATGGGCTGCGGCGAAGCCTCGATCGGCAATGTCGGGGCCAGGTTGTTCCGCATCTCGTTTTCCGGCGAACACGCCTATGAAATCGCGGTTCCTGCGCGCTTTGGCGATGCCCTGGCGCGTGAATTGTCCACGCGGGCCGAAGCATTGGAGGGCGGCTGGTACGGGATGGAAGCGTTGAATGTGCTACGGCTTGAAAAAGGCTTTATCACTCATGCGGAAATTCATGGTCGGGTAACGGCGGATGATATCGGCATGGGGCGCATGGTATCGGCCAAGAAAGACAGCGTCGGCCGGGTTTCCAGCCGCCGCCCCGGTCTGTCCGGTCCTGCGCGTGAACAACTGGTCGGATTGAAACCTGTCGGGGCGGTGAAGCAAATACTGGGCGGCGCGCATCTGTTTAACGAGGGTGCTGCGATCAGCCGTGAAAACGACCAGGGCTATATCACCAGCCATTGTTTTTCACCGCATTTGGGGCATCCGATTGCCCAGGCTTTCGTTCTGAACGGCCACGCCCGCACGGGGGAGCGTATTCGCATGGTCGATCAGCTGCGCAATGTCAAAACCTTGTGCGAAATCTGCCCACCAGTTTTCCTGGATCCAGAAGGGGAGAAACTTCGTGGTTGACCTGATAGCCAAAACCCCAACCCAAGGCCTGTTGCCGATCACCGCGGCAGGGGCGACTTTGTTCGAGGCAACGCCCGCGTTTATCACTTCGGTCATGCCCTTCGCCGGGCAACAAAAAGCATTGGCCGCTGCCCTGAAGTCGATCCATGATCTGTCCTTGCCTGCCCCCGGTCGTAGCGCAGGGAAGGCCGCTTTGCGGGTCTTGTGGTCAGGACGAGGGCAGTATTTTCTGGTGGGTGACAGACCTGCCGATCCGACCCTTGCCGCGCAGGCCGCGTTGACCGATCAGACCGACGGATGGGCTGTCATGTCGCTGGAAAGCGACAACGCCGCCGATGTGCTGGCGCGTTTATGCCCCCTTGATTTGCGCGCGGAACATTTCAAACGCGGCCACACTGCCCGCACTGAACTGGCGCATATGATGTCGGTGATCACCCGCACCACCAAAGGCTTTGAAATCATGGTAATGCGCAGCTTTGCCAAAACCGCCGTTCACAACCTTGAAGACGCGATGAAAAGCGTGGCGGCGCAATCCAGATAGGCCGACGCGCAAAACTGATAATCGCCAATGTTTTGGAGGGAATGGTACCAGCGCCCCGGCTCGAACGGGGGACCTCTTGATCCACAATCAAGCGCTCTAACCTACTGAGCTACGCCGGCACTCCAGGGTAAAACCCGTGCCCGCTGGACCTAAAACCTAACGCCGCGCGGGTCAAGCCGGAATTCACAATTTCGCCCTGGGATCGCTTGCGAAACCCCGCGACAGGCGCTAGCCAAGGGCCGGATACTGCGGAAAGGCAAAAAACATGAGCATCAACAAAGAAAGTGAGATTGCGGCGAATCTCCAGATCGGGCCGACCTCCCTTGGGATGGTGCGGATCTATGTCGAAACCGAAGCCCTGACATTGCCGCTGGATTTCGACCCCGAAGAAGCCGATGAAATCGCGGAGGAGCTGAAAGCCGCCGCCGCACGCGCACGCGCAATGAAATAGGCCGGATGATATGGGTCAGATTCTCAGGTGTGCACCTGTCCCGGCCCGATCAGCTCAAACCCGGTGATTTCAAACTCATAAAGCGCGCTGCCATCCGGCTTCTCGGCGCGTGCGATCAGTTTGCCTTCAGGATCATGGTAAACCGCATGGGCCGTGTGCAGGGCGCGATAGCACCAGTCGCCATCGGGGTAGTAATATTTAATCATCATGGTCAGGCCTTTCCTTATCCAGGGTTTGATTGAACGCGGCAATGCCAGGGTCGCGAAAGACCCGCAGCCGGTCTGCCGCATTGCGGGCAAATTTCAACGTCAGTTTCTTGCGCCGGGCCGCAGGCAGTTTGTCTTCTGGCCCCATGCGATGAATTTCCGCGTCATAGGCATCGGCCAGAATCAACCCGGTTTCGCTGGGCAGCAATTCCGCTGGGAAATCCGAATCAACCGCCCAGAAATAGCGGTCGCACCAATCCAGATAGCCCTGCCATTTGCTGTCGGTCTGAAAATCCACGCGCGAGGATTTGCACTCGACCACCCAAATTTCCCCCTTGGGGCCAAGCGCCATCACGTCAACCCGCAAGCCCGGGGCCGGAACAAACTCTTCCAGGGTCAGGAAATCATACTGCCGCAGATGGCGGCATACACCGCGCGCCAGCAATTGTCCGGGCATCAGATCATTGTTCATAGCCTCATATGAACAATACGTGAACATCAGGTCAAGCCCAAGCTTTCCCTTGTTCCGGATCAAGAGCGCCCCTATGTTCAGTCTTGGCGGGTTCTGCCCTTTACGTGAGAGGTCCAATTCCAGTGGCCTTAAATTTTCGTACGGGAGCTGGCTCTGCGACTGGTCCTGGCCTATCGCACCTGGCGCCCACCTGGTTAAACCAGGCTCTCGGGAATAACCCACCTCCACGGATGCGTTTGTGGGCCCGCCGCTTTTCTGTGATATAAGTTCTCTTTTTGGAAATATCCTCGCCGAAGGCCTAATAGACTTAGGCGAGACGACAGGCATTTCAGGATCACAGATGACAGACATCGCAGCCCAAAAGGTCGACGCGCGCAAGCAAGCCTTCGCGGCGCGAAAGACCGCGCATCAACTGGGCAGCGATGATGTCGCCTGCCAGTATTTGCACGACTATCTGGCAACCCTTGGCGCATACCAGATCATCGCCGCCTATATGCCGATCCGCACGGAAATCTCCCCGCTTGCGTTGATGACCCGGCTGGCCGCCGAAGGCAAAACCATCGCTTTGCCAGTTGTTGTTGGGGCTGGGCAGCCGCTGATCTTCCGGGTCTGGACGCCAGATTGTGACATGGAAACCGGCGCGTTCGGGGCAATGATCCCGCAGGACGGGCCAGAGGTTGCGCCGGATGTCATCGTCACCCCGCTGCTGGCGTTTGACAAGCACGGCTATCGGCTGGGGTATGGTGGCGGGTTCTACGACCGCTCGTTCCAGCAGCTAAGGCAGCAAAAATCCGTGATCGGGATTGGCTTTGCCTATGCTGGGCAACAGGTTCCGACCGTGCCAACCGAACCCACCGATCAACGCTTGGACGCGCTGGCAACCGAACGCGGTGTGCTGGAATTTTAACGCAGCCCCCACTTGTCCTTGCCCAAACACCGGCGTAAGCGTGACCCATGAGACTTCTTTTTCTGGGCGATGTCATGGGCCGTGCTGGCCGCAGTGCCATCGCAACGCATCTGCCACGACTGCGCAAAGACTGGGCGCTTGATTTCGTTGTGGTCAACGGTGAAAACGCCTCCGCAGGCATGGGTCTGACGGGCGCACATGCGCAAGGCCTGCTGAACGCCGGGGCGGATTGCGTCACCCTGGGCGACCACGCCTTTGATCAAAAAGACATGCTGAAAGCGATCGAGGCTGAGCCGCGGATTTTGCGGCCAATGAACTTTGCCAGAACCGCGCCGGGCAAGGGGTTTCGCCTGTTTGACGCGGCCAACGGCAAGAAGGTTCTGGTGGTGCAGGCGCTGGGTCAGGTGTTCATGAAAAAACCTTTCGCCGATCCATATTCGGCGGTCGATCAGGTGCTAAAAGCCCATCCCGTCGGCAAGTTGGCATCGGCGATCATCGTTGATTTCCACGCCGAGGCGACATCGGAAAAGATGGCGATGGGCCATTGGTGCGACGGCCGCGCCTCGCTTGTGGTGGGCACGCATACCCATGTGCCGACCGCCGACGCGCAGGTCTTGCCGCGCGGCACGGCCTACCAATCCGACGCCGGCATGTGCGGCGACTACGACAGCGTCATCGGCATGGACAAGATGGAACCAATGCGCCGGTTCATCAGCGGCATGATGAAAGAGCGGTTCACCCCAGCCAATGGCGAGGCCACCCTTTGTGGCACATATGTTGAAACCGACGATGCCACCGGGCTGGCCAGCCGCGTCGTCGCTGTGCGCCTGAACGGTCGCCTTGCGGAACAAACGCCTTGAACAAGACCCTGCTTTATTTTGCGATCCTGGTGGTTTCAGGGATCGGCTGGGGTCTGACCATGCCCCTGTCCAAGATCGCGGTTTCCACCGGCCATCAGTATTTCGGCCTGATCGCCTGGCAATTGGTGTTCGGGGCGATCATCCTGTTTGCGATCAACCGGTTTCAGGGGCGGGGGCTGCCTTTTGGCCCGCGCTATGTGCTGCGCTACGGCCTGATTGCGTTGCTTGGCACGATTATCCCAAACTCGGCTTCTTACCAGGCGGCGGTCTATTTGCCGGCCGGATTGCTGTCGATTCTGATTTCGCTGGTGCCGATGTTTGCGCTGCCGCTGGCGCTGATTGTCGGCATGGAACGGTTTGAGCCGCTCAGGTTTCTGGGCGTTGTCTGCGGGGCGGTCGCGATCGTGCTGATCGTTGGCCCCAAGGCCAGCCTGCCGGATGCCTCGCTCACGTTTTGGGTGCTGATCGCCGCGATCGCCCCCTTGATGTATGCTTTTGAAGGCACCTGGGTCGCGCGCTATGGCATTCTGGATCTTGATCCCGTGCAACTGCTGCTTGGCGCGTCGCTTGTCGGGCTGGTTTTCGTGGTGCCGCTTGCGCTTGTCAGCGGCCAATGGGTCGATCTGGTGCAACCCTGGGCCGCGCCGGAATATGCGCTGTTCGTGTCCTCAGTTATCCATGCGCTGATTTATGTTGTCTATGTCTGGCTGGTCGGCCGGGCTGGCTCGGTCTTTGCCAGTCAGGTGGCGTATCTTGTGACCGGATCGGGCGTTGTTTGGGCCATTCTGATCCTGTCTGAAAGCTACTCTGCCTGGATTTGGAGTGCGCTTGGCGTGATGATGCTGGGCCTCTTTCTTGTCAGGCCCCGCTGACAGGACCCTTGCAGGCGCGCGCGCAACTTGTGACAGTGACGCCATGACAAATCACATGCGCACATGATGCAAGACCTGCTGGCTGATCCGCAAATCCGCGCCTACGCCGCCTTGGTGGTGGTGGGCCTGATGTTCGTTTTGTTCCTGCGCGAAACTTACCCGACCGAAGTGGTGGCGATCACCGGTGCCGCCATCCTGCTGACCTCCGGGCTGCTGCCTTATGATCGCGCCATCGCGGTGTTTTCCAACCCCGCCCCTTGGACAATCGCCGCCATGTTCATCGTCATGGGCGGGCTTGTGCGCACCGGGGCGTTGCAATGGTTCACAGCCCGGGCCGAGGCCCGCGCGGCCGACCGGCCAGTGATGGTGCTGGCGGCGCTGACCGGGTTCGTCGTCATCTCGTCCGCATTTGTGTCAAATACGCCGGTGGTTGTCGTGATGATCCCGGTGGCGGTGCAACTGGCCCGCACATTGGGGCTGTCTGCCTCAAAATTGCTGATCCCGCTTAGTTACGCGGCCATTCTTGGCGGCACGACAACGCTGATCGGCACATCGACCAACTTGCTGGTTGATGGCGTCGCCCGGGCCGAAGGCATGGCGCCGTTTTCGATTTTTGAGGTCACGCCGCTGGCCGTCGTACTGGTCGCCTGGGGCATCCTGTATCTGCGCTTGTTCGCCCCGCGTCTGCTGCCGGACCGGCAATCAATGGCCAGCCTTCTGGGTGGTCGCCGGGCGCGGAAGTTTTTTACCGAGGTTGCGATCCCCGAAGGGTCAGATATGGCCGGGCAAAACCTGCCCGATATCGACATCTTCAAACGCGACGGTGCGCGGGTTGTTGATGTGTTGCGGGGCGATCTTTCGCTGCGGCGCGATCTGGCATCGGTCAGTTTGCAGGAAGGCGACCGTGTGGTGTTGCGCACCGGCATGGGCGCGCTGCTGGGACTTCAGCAAAACAAAGCTGTGCGCACGGTTGATCGGTTGTCTGAGGTTGAAACAACAACGGTTGAGGCGCTGATTTCGCCGGGCTGCAAGATGATCGGCCGCTCCCTTGGGGCGCTGCGGCTGCGGCGGCGCTATGGCGTTTATCCGCTGGCGGTGCATCGGCGCAACCAGAACATAGGCAGCCAGCTTGACGATCTGGTGGTTCGGGTCGGCGACACGCTGCTGCTGGAAGGTGCGGCCCAGGACATCGCGCGTCTGGCTGAAGACATGGATATGGTTGATATCACCCAGCCAACCGACCAGCCGTTTCGCCGCGCCCAGGCGCCGATTGTGCTGGCGGTACTGGTCGGCATCGTGGTTCTTGCAGCCCTTGGGGTCGCGCCGATTTTCGCGCTGGCAGTCGCGGCGGTGGCGATCATTCTGCTGACCCGCTGCATTGACGCAGAGGAGGCCTTTGCCTTTGTCGATGGTCGCCTGCTGGCCCTGATCTTTTCGATGCTGGCGGTTGGGGCGGCGCTGGAAAGTGCCGGATCAGTTGAAATGATCGTCACTGGTCTTAGCCCGGCCTTGGCCAACCTGCCGCCGTTTCTGATCGTCTGGGCGATCTACCTTTTAACCTCGATCCTGACAGAGCTTGTGTCAAACAACGCTGTCGCCGTGGTTGTGACACCGATTGCCATCGGCCTGGGATCGGCCCTTGGGATTGACCCCCGCCCGCTGGTGATTGCGGTGATGGTGGCGGCGTCTGCCAGTTTCGCCACCCCCATCGGCTATCAGACCAATATGCTAGTCTATGGGCCGGGGGGGTATAATTTCACCGATTTCATGCGCATCGGAATTCCTTTGAACCTGAGTGTCGGGTTGATTGCCAGTGCGTTAATACCGCTGTTCTGGCCGCTTTAAGTCCGGGTGCCTTCGGCGAGGATACTTGTGAAAGAAAGATGGACTGTCACAGGGGCCAGAAGATCAGGATAGCGGGGATTGATACCGCGACGATCAAGATCTCAAGCGGCAGACCAGTGCGCCAGTAATCGCCGAAGCGATAGCCGCCGGGGCCCAAGATCAACGTGTTGTTTTTATGGCCAATCGGGGTCAGGAAAGCACAGCTGGCGGCGACTGCGACGGCCATCAAGAAAGGGTCGGCACTGACGCCAAGGGTTTGCGCCATTGCGATACCAACCGGGGCGGCCACGATTGTGGTGGCGGTGTTGTTCAAGACATCTGACAGCGTCATCGTAACCACCATCAACACGGTCAGGATAGCCCAGGCGGGCATGCCTTCGGTCAGCCCGATAAGCGAACCCGCGATCAACTCCGTCCCGCCGGAGCTTTCCAGCGCCTGCCCAAGCGGGATCATTGAGCCAAGCAGCACCACGACAGGCCATTCGACATGGTGATAAAGCTCAGACAACGGCACGATTTTGGTCACAGCATAAAGGGCGACGACAACGCCAAGCGCGATTGGCAGATAGACCAGCCCAAAACTGGCGGCGGCTACGGCAGCGGCAAACAGGCCGATCGACAGCCAGGTCTTTTCGGTTTGCGTGACATTGAGGCCGCGTTCAGCCAGTGGCAGACAACCCAGCCAGTCGGTGACTTCCGCCTGCCTGTCAGATGGGGTCAGCAGCAACAGGATGTCGCCCGTGCGAATTTCGGTGCGCCGCACCTGCTGGGTGATCCGTGTCCCCTGGCGTGAAATCCCCATCAGGATGGTGTTCTGACGCCAGGCCAGCCCAACCGACAGGGCGGTTTTGCCGTGAATGCGGGCGTTTTCGGTGACCACAACCTCGGTCAGGCTAAGCCCTTCTGAGGTCGCCTCGATCCGGCTTTGCCGCGACGGGTCGGAGAAATCAAGCTTCATGGTAGCGCGAAATTCGTCCAGGGCCTCGGGGGCTGCTTCCAGCACCAGGGCGTCGTCTTTGGCCAGGGTCCGGCTGCGCGAATTGCCGTAAAGGCGCTTGCCATCGCGCACCAGACCCAGGATCGCGACATCGGCTTTTTCGGCCTCTGCGTAGAGATCCATCACCTTCTTACCGATCAGTTTTGATCCTTTCGGCACGGTCAGTTCGGCGACATAGGCCGACAGGTCCATCAACAGCTCGGCGGCGCCTTCTTTGCCCTGGTGGCGCGGGATCAGCCGCCAGCCGATTGTCGCGACAAACAGCAACCCCGCAAGTGCTGCGACAAGGCCGACCGGCGCGAAATCAAACATCTTGAACGGCTCACCAAACGCATCTTCGCGGATCGTAGCGATGATGATGTTGGGCGGCGTGCCGATCATCGTCACCATGCCGCCAAGGATGGTGGCAAAAGACAGCGGCATCAGGCTAAGCCCGGCATCGCGTTTGGCCTTCTTGGCGGTCTGGATATCGACCGGCATCAACAGCGCAAG
>CAYXXQ010000015.1:0-21124 GCA_964469075.1 uncultured Rhodobacter sp. | reverse complement strand
CCACACCACAAGCATCATGAAACCTCCAATCAGACCATAGCCCGTCCCCCACATCATGTTGTCAAAACCCCGTGACCAGGGGTCGCCGGGATCGGCCATTGTTGCTGTGGCCATTCCGGAAAGGCCCAGTGCTATAAGCGTCAAATGTCGTCTTTGCATATCAACCTCCTTCAGATTGCGTTGCGTTTTCAGAAACTGGTATTGCGATGCTGGCGCGCAGCCCGCCTTCCTTGCGGTTGGCAAGGCTAATATCGCCGCCGTGGGCGCGGATGATGGTTCTGGCGATTGACAGGCCCAGCCCGTGACCGCCGGTTTCCAACGACCGGGATTTTTCCAGCCGGTAGAATGGATCAAACACATTGCCAAGCTCATCCTCGGGAATACCCGGCCCGTCATCATCGACGGCTATGATCGCCAGATCGCCCTGAATGCTGTGATCCACCCGGGCACTGTGTCCATAGCGGACAGCGTTTTCGATAACATTCCGCAAGGCCCGACGCAGGGCGTTGGGGCGGATGCGCACGTGTTGGTCCGGCCTGTCGGCCAGATCAAACTTGGCCACCATATCGTTTCGAAGATCGGTCAGAAACGTGCCGATCTCAAGCGTTTCAGGGGTTTCTGATCCGGCAAGCCCCTGGGCAAAACTAAGCGTCGCCTCGACCATCGACTGCATTTCTTCAATCGAGGAGGCAAGCGAGTCCCGCGTTTCCGTATCATCCACCAGCTCAACCCGGACCCGCATCGCTGTCAGTGGGGAGCGCAGATCATGGCCCAGCGCTGCCAGCAATCGGGTGCGATCGGTGATGAAGCGCGTCAAGCGGCCCTGCATGCGATTAAATGCAGCCGTCAGATCCCGGACCTCCTGCGGGCCCGCTTTCGGCAGATCGGTCGCCTCTTCGCCGCGCCCGAACGCGTCCGCTGCGGTGGCAAGCTTGCGCAGCGGGCCGGTCAGGCGCGTCATCAGAAACCAGAAAACCGTCATCAGGATCAAAGCAGCGGTCAGCACAAATGTCAGCGTCGAATAAAGTGGCCATTGCAAAGGCGGGCGTTCAAATCGCGTGCCGACATTCAACCATTGCCCGTCCGTGACCGAGATCGACAAATTCATTTCAATCGCGTTCAACGTGCCGTGCATCATCGCCATATGCATCTCGGCCATTTCCGGTGACAAATGCGGCAGGGGCAAAATTTCGCCGTCGACTTCATGCAGCTCCACCCGGATTTCGCGGCTGAAACTGTCGTCCAGCAGCCTGCGAATTCGGGTGATGATCTGGCCGTCATCGGCGTGATCGGTATGCGTCACGCTGGCATCGTCCGAGATTTCAAACCGCACAAGGGGGGAGTTTGCAGCCCGCAGGATCGACGGGTACAAGTCCTTCGGCGCCTCTTCTATCAACCGCGCGACATTGGCCGCACGTCCTGCCGCCTCAAACCCAAGGGCAGCGCGGATGGCCAACTGCCGTTCATCAACGAACAGCCGCAGGCTGATAATTTCGGCCACCGCCAGGGCCGCCACGATCAGCACAATCAATTGCAGGCGCAGCGTATTTGGATACCAGCGTCTCATTGCTGAACCGTGACTTCGGCTGCCAGACAATAGCCGCCGTTTCTGACCGTAGTGATGATCTGCGGCCGGGTCACGTCATGTTCTATTTTGCGTCTGAGGCGGCTGATCTGGTTGTCGATGGTCCGGTCAAGTGGCCCGGCTGCGCGGCCTGCGGTCAGATCAAGCAACTGATCGCGGCTAAGGACAATTCGGGGACGTTCCAGCAGCACCGTCAGCAATTTGAAATCCGCCGAGGTCAGGCCGATTTCCTGATCCGCAGCATCAAAAAGCGCCTGCCGGTCAGTATCAAGCGTCAGATGGGCAAACTGCACCTTCTTGCCGCCCAGCCCGCCTGCATGTTTGTCAAACTGTTCAACCCGCCGCAGCACCGCCTTGATGCGGGCCAAAAGCTCCCTCGGGTTGAAGGGTTTGGCGAGGTAGTCATCAGCGCCGATCTCCAGCCCGACGATGCGGTCGGTTTCCTCACCCAGGGCCGTCAACATGATGATCGGCAGCTTGCGTTCGGCAGACAGACGACGGCAAACCGAAAGGCCGCTTTCGCCGGGCATCATGACATCAAGCACCAGCAAATCGTAATGCCCGGCCGCAAGCTTTTCGTCCATGTCCGGGGCGTCTTTTGCCGCAGTTGCCCGCAAACCGTTCTTTTCAAGAAATCGCGAAACGCTTTCGCGTATTTGCCGATGATCATCGACCACCAGAATATGCGGTGTCTTTTCCATAGTCCTGTTTTAGTCCGGAAGACCGAACCCTTTCATGGCTAGATTTGTCACCAATTGTAACAGAACCGGCCCTCTGTGACAGGCCGATACAAAGGCCTTGATGAACCCTCTTTCAATTGCGGGTTTGATCCCAAAATGAGGTCCATCAAAACCACTCATGGAGAATGTCATGATTATTATTAGTACAGTTTCAATCGCAGCCCTTCTGTCAACCACAGTGGTCGGCATGGCCCATGCCGACGGCAATCATGGCAATCGCACCAACCCGCATGGGGTGCAAGCTTACGGCCCGCACGCTAATGGCCCCTCTGCGAACCGGTCCAACATGCATGGAAACATGGGCCAAATGATAATGATGATGCATCGTGGTATGCCGGGCAATTCAGGCTTCGGCCCGATGAACCGCCCCGGCCAGAGTGCCATGAACATGATGGACAACGACATGATGCAAATGATGATGATGGGCAACAACAACATGCAGCAACCTTCTGCTGAGGGTCTGGGCAACATGCTGAACTCTGCGTTGACGGATTACGATGCAGACGGCGACGGCGCGCTGTCGCTGGACGAGTTCCAGACCTTTCACAGCGCATTGATCCGCGACATGATGGTCGACCGGTTCCAGCATCTTGATGCCGATGGTGACGGAAAAATTTCCAAGGACGAGATTGGAAATCCGGCCCAGAGATACCAAATGCGTAGTATGCAGGACGACGACACCGAAGGCCGCATGATGCAGGACAACGAAACACTAATGGGTGAGGAATAACTCCGCACTGACGATTCCTCTCTGATGAGGCGGCGTTATCCTTTCTTTCCCTGGTCGGATTTGCACAAGCTGCGGGTCTGACCGGGGAGCTTGATCAAACAAAGAAGGAGGCTCAGATGGGCTACACTTATAATCGTATGCTGCCCGGCGTTGACATCGACACCGCCGATGCCCGCGTTCGCGACGCGCTGAAGGCCGAAGGTTTCGGCGTGCTTACCGAAATTGACGTGGCAAACACCATGAAAACCAAGATCGACGTCGATATGGACGCCTACCGCATCCTTGGCGCTTGCAACCCGAACATGGCTTTTAAAGCCATCGGGATGGAGCCGCGCATCGGCGCAATGCTGCCCTGCAACGTCATTCTGCGCTCGGTTGATGATGGCACCGAAATCAGTGCGGTCAATCCTGTGGCGTCTATGGCCGCAGTTGATAACCCGGAGTTGATTGGCCTTGCCGGTCAGGTTCGTGACATGCTGAACAAGGCGGTTGACGCTGCCTGAAACCACAAACCTGCAAGAGGCGATTATGCTTCTATCCCGACGACAATTCGCGATCTCTTTGGTCGGCCTGCCCGTGCTGGCATTGCCCGCCGGTTTGGCGGCACAAACGCGCGACATCTGGGCTGCCAAGGACATCTGGGCGGCCCTAGAAGCTGACGAAGCCTGCCTGTTAGACATCAGATCACGCGGCGAATGGCAGGAGTCTGGCGTGGCACAAGGCGCGTGGCCGGTCAGCATGCACGAAAAGCGATTTCCCGAGCGTTTGTTTCAGGCCCGCGACCTGGCGGGCGACCGTCCGGTGGCATTGATCTGCGCGACAGGTGGTCGGACCGGGTCTGTATTGCGGGCCCTTCGCGGGGCTGGATATGACGGCTATGTTGACGTGGCCGAGGGCATGCTCGGCAGCCGTTATGGCCAGGGCTGGTTGGCTCTGAAGCTGCCGGTGGTTTCAGCAGATACGGCGCTGGCCGAATTGCCGGCCTCGCTGGTCTGATGTGTCCCGCAAGCTAATCCTGGGCATCGCCGCACTCGTCTTGCTGGCGGTGCTGTGGCTACTTTTCTTCCCCTCCGCCCGTGAATTCACGCAGGAACTGGGCGAAAACATCCCCGATTTGATCGACAACGCTGGCGCCTTTGGCCCCCTCGTTATCATCCTGCTTTTGGCAACCGCAATCGTCGCCAGCCCTTTGCCAAGCGCACCAATTGCGCTGGCCGCAGGGGCCGCCTATGGGCATACTGCCGGTGCGATCTATGTCGCCATCGGGTCTGAGGTTGGTGCGACCATCGCGTTTTTGATCGCGCGATATCTTGGACGCGGAACGGTGGTAAAACTGCTTGGCAGCAAAGCTGAGGTTGGGTTGCTCGGCTCCCAAAACGCGCTGACATTGATCGTGTTTTCAAGCCGGTTGTTGCCCTTCATATCCTTTGACGCCATGAGTTATGCGGCAGGTCTAAGCAACCTTCACACTTGGCGATTTCTGCTTGCGACCCTTGCTGGTACTCTTCCGGCCAGTTTCCTTTTGGCGCATTTTGGCAGCACCGCAATTTCCGGATCCTTTGGCATAGCGGAATGGTCGGTCCTGGGGCTTGGCATGCTGACAGCCCTGCCCTTTCTGCTGGTCGCCTTGAAGCGTGGGCGCAAGATATCTGGGGGTCAAAACACCCCCACAGCGCTGTAAACAAATGTATAACTTCTGCGCGATGCCTTGACATACACCGTTACCAAATTCCACTTGACCTTCCAGTGACTGGAGGCTGGATACTCAACCCAAATCAGGTGCAAGCCCAGGAGAAAACGATGTCACAACCCATGCACAATCACCACGGACATGCCCATCAAGACAAGGCCGCATTGGCCGGTAAAACCTTGGCAACCGATCCGGTTTGCGGCATGGAGGTTGCGGTTTCAGACACCGCGAATACGACCACCTATGATGGCAATCCCTATTATTTCTGTTCCGACAACTGCCGGGGCAAATTCGACGCCGATCCCTATTTCTATGCTTCAGGAAACGCTGCGAAAACAGGCCTGCTTGTCAGGCCCGGCACCCAGTGGACATGCCCGATGCACCCCGAAATTCTGAAGGATGCGCCAGGTGCCTGCCCGATCTGTGGCATGGCCCTGGAACCACTCATGCCGTCCGACGAACCCAGCGAGGAACTGGCTGATTACACGCGCCGGATGTGGATCAGCGCAGCCGCAGCGGTGCCGCTGGTCATTCTGACAATGGGGGAACTTGTCAGCCTGCCGGTCAGGGATTGGATCGGCCATGACCTGGTTCCTTACCTTGAGTTCCTGCTGGCAAGCCCGATCATCCTTTGGGCGGCCTTGCCCTTTTTTCAGCGTGGCATCGCATCCGTCTGGAACGTGTCGCCCAATATGTGGACGCTGATCGCGCTTGGCGTCGCAGCGGCCTATATCTATTCGCTGTTCGCGACCTTCCTGCCGGGCCTGTTTCCCCAACAATACCGCGTCGGCGAAGGCGTCGGCACCTATTACGAGGCAGCGGTCGTTATCGTCGCCCTGGTGTTTGTCGGCCAGGTTCTGGAATTGCGGGCGCGCGAACGCACCGGCGATGCAATCCGCGCTTTGCTTGATCTTGCACCCAAGATCGCCCGCCGGATTTTGCCCGATGGTTCGGAATATGACGCGCCCCTTGAAAACGTGGTCGAAGGTGACTTGCTGCGCGTTCGGCCCGGCGACAGCGTTCCGGTTGATGGTGAAGTGGTTGATGGCCGCACCTCAATTGATGAAAGCATGATCACCGGCGAACCCGTGCCGATTGAAAAAACGAAAGGCGACCGGGTGACCGGTGGCACGATCAACAAGAACGGCACAATTGCGATCCTCACAGCCCAGGTCGGGGCCGACACTGTCCTGGCGCAAATCGTCGAGATGGTTGCGGGTGCCCGCCGCTCCAAAGCGCCAGTTCAGGGGTTGGCGGACAAGGTCTCCTCGATCTTCGTGCCAACGGTCGTGGCGATAGCGATTGCCGCATTTGTGCTTTGGCTGGCGGTTGGGCCGGACCCAGCGCTGGTTTTTGCAATCGCCGCAGCGGTGTCCGTTTTAATCATCGCCTGCCCCTGCGCGCTTGGCCTTGCCACCCCGATTTCAATCACCACCGCGGCTGGACGCGGGGCGCAGGCCGGCGTGCTGATCAAGGACGCTGAAACCCTTGAACGCATGGCCCGCGTCGATGTTGTGATCGTCGACAAAACCGGCACATTGACCCTCGGCAAACCGGAATTGACCGATGTTGTGTCTTTGACGGGCCGCGATGAAGACGAGATACTGTTCCTTGCGGCGGTGCTTGAACGCGGCTCAGAACATCCGCTGGCCGAGGCGATCACTGACGGCGCGACGGCCCGAGGCATCAAACTGACCCAGGCCGATGATTTCGAGGCCGTCACCGGCAAAGGCGTTAAAGGCCGGGTCGATGGGCGCGCTGTTGCCCTTGGCAATCCCGCGATGATGCGGGAGTTGGAGCTTGATACGACAACAGCTGACGTGGCTGCGGATCGGCTGCGCGCCGACGGCAAAACCGCGATGTATATCGCCGTAGATGGCGTGCTTGCGGGCGTCGTGGCCGTGGCCGACCCGATCAAGGAAACGACGGCGGGCGCGATCAAAGACCTGCACCGGCTTGGCCTTCGCGTCATCATGGCAACCGGCGACAACCAGCGCACAGCCGAAGTTGTTGCCGCAAAGCTTGGCATTGACGAGGTGCGCGCAGGCGTGTTGCCGCAAGACAAAAAGTCACTGGTGGAAGAGTTGCGGCTTGCAGGCGCGTTCATCGCGATGGCCGGTGACGGTGTTAACGACGCCCCGGCCCTTGCCGCCGCTGATGTCGGGATCGCGATGGGTACCGGCGCTGATGTGGCCGTTGAAAGTGCCGGCATCACGTTGCTTGGCGGGGATCTTACGGGGATCGTGCGGGTGCGTAAACTGGCCAAAGCGACGCTTCGCAATATCAAGCAAAACCTGTTTTTTGCCTTTGCCTATAACGCCGCTGGTGTGCCAATTGCTGCGGGCATTCTTTACCCCGTTTTCGGGCTTTTACTGTCCCCCATGATCGCCGCCGCCGCGATGAGCCTGTCGTCAGTGTCCGTCATCACAAACGCCTTGCGCTTGCGACGCGTGCGGCTTTAAGGAGGGCTAATCCGCGCCACAATCGTTTGCGTCCCAGACCGGAACTGGCCATTATTCCAGCGTGCCTTTTCCGGGGGAATTATGGAATTCGAATTGATCGCGATCGCGTTTGGGGATGTCGTCTGGATTTCGCTGGCCTTTTTCCTCGGCTTCTTCGCAAGCCAGATCGGATTGCCGCCGCTGGTCGGGTTCCTGGCAACCGGATTTGCGCTGCACTTCCTTGGATTTTCAAGCGGGGAAGTACTTAACAAGCTGGCCGATCTGGGGATCACCATTTTGTTGTTCACGGTTGGTTTGAAGCTGAACCTGCGGATGCTGCTAAAGCCCCAGGTCTGGGCGGTTACGACCTTACATTCCGGCATCGTGACCCTCGTGATCGGTGTTTTGATCTTCTGGCTGGCACTGCTGGGGCTTCCCTTGTTTACCAGGCTTGATTTCGGGGCCGCACTGACCCTGGCCTTCGCGCTAAGTTTTTCCAGCACCGTCTTTGCCGTCAGCTCACTGGAAAAAGCAGGCGAAATGAATGCGCTGCACGGCAGCCTCGCGATTGGTGTCCTGGTGATGCAAGATTTGGCGGCGGTGATTTTTCTGGTCGCATCGACCGGCAAACTGCCTTCGCCTTGGGCCATATCGCTTTTGTTGCTGGTGTTCATGCGACCGGCCCTGATCCGCTTGTTGACGCGCGTGGGGCACGGGGAACTGTTGATCCTATACGGGCTGGTGCTGGCCCTTGGCGGCGCAGAGCTGTTTGAGTTTGTCGGCGTGAAGGGTGACCTGGGAGCGCTGGCCCTCGGCGTGTTGGTCGCCGGTCACGCAAAATCCAACGAGTTGGCAAAATCCATGTTCGGGTTCAAGGATCTGTTCCTTGTCGGGTTTTTCCTGTCTATTGGGCTGACCGGGCAACTGTCCTGGACAGCGGTTCTGGTCGGCCTCGCCCTTACCCCGATCATGTTTGCAAAATCCGCACTTTTCCTGGCGCTGATGACCCGGTTCAAGCTGCGGTCACGCACCTCGCTTCTGGCCACGCTGAACCTGACAAATTTCAGCGAGTTTGGGCTGATCGTCACCGCCATCGGGGTGGCCAATGGCTGGCTTGAAAGCGATTGGCTTGTGGTTGTTGCCGTGATGCTGGCGGTGTCCTTTGTCGTCACAGCACCTTTGGTCGCCAATGATGACCGGATATTCGCGCGGTTCCGCAGCTTCTGGACCCGGTTTCAGCGGCCTGATCGGCTTGCCGACGACGACTATCACGATACCAGAAGTGCGACGATTGCCGTGTTTGGCATGGGCCGGGTTGGGGCCGGCGCATATGATAAGATGCGCGCGCTGCATGGTGACACCGTGCTTGGGATCGACTTTGACATCGCGCAGGTGCGGGCGCATCAGACCCAAGGGCGGAAGGTGATCCACGGCGATCCAAGTGACGCCGATTTCTGGGAAAAGGTCGACCGCAACCATCAGATCGAACTGGTGATGCTGGCCTTGCCGAACCTGGTTGCCAACCTGGACGCCTTGGAACAACTTCGCGGCATCGACTTTGGCGGTCGCATTGCAGCGACCGCGAAATACCCGGAAGAAGAAGACGCCCTGCGCCAAAACGGTGCAACGAGCGTGTTCAACATCTATAGGGAAATCGGCACCGGGTTCGCCGACCACACGGAAGGAGACGACGCCAGTTGACGCCAACTGGTGCCGGGTAAATCTTCAGCGCATTCTGGTCTGCGACACAATCAGGCATTGGTTCCTGCGGGCTTCAACCGTCACCAAAGATTTGCCAGCAGGAAATAGATCGGCAGGCCAAGCGTCAGATTGAACGGAAACGTCACCCCCAGAGAAAGCGACAGATAGATGCCCGATTTTGCCTGTGGCAAGGCCAGTCGCATGGCCGCCGGGACGGCGATATAGGAAGCCGAAGCGCTTAGCACCATCAGCAGGAATGTCCCCCCTGATGAAAGGCCAATGATGTGGCCGGTACCCAACCCCAGCAGGCTGCCAAGCAAGGGCATCACGCAGCCAAAGGCGACAAGGCCGCCCGATATGTCCTTACGGTTCTCTATCAGACTTCGGCCTGCCGACAGACCCATATCCAACAGGAACACGGCCAGAACACCTGTAAACGGCACGACGATGAAAGGTTCAAGCTGGGTCAGGCCCTCCTGCCCGGTGATGGTGCCGATGGTAAATGATCCAAGCAACAGGACGATGGATCCGTTGCCAAGGATATGCCGGTAGAGGTTGCCGCTGACCGCCGACCGCCCGCCCGTACGGGCCACCAACCAAAGTGCCGACATGATCGCGGGAACTTCCATCACCGCAGCGACGGCCACCATATACCCTTCGGACGAAATCCCCCTTGCCTCAAGCAGATTGACCGCCGTCACAAAGGTCACGATCGAGATTGAGCCGTAATGCCCGGCAACCGCCGCGGCGTTGAGCGGGTCAAGCCGGGTCATCCCCCGCAGCAAACCAAAAGCCAAAAACGGCAACACGAAGGACAGCACAACGCCTGCCACGAGCGAGCCGATCAACTGCCCGCTGATCCCACTTTCAGCCACCGCCGCGCCGCCTTTAAACCCGATCGCAAGCAACAGATAGATCGACATCACCTTCGCCGCCCCATCAGGGATCGACAGGTCGCTGCGGGCCAGGGCGGCCACCAAGCCCAGCACGAAGAAAAGGATGGTGGGTGCAAGCAGGTTGCTTGTAAGGGCTGTAAGCGAAAGGTCCATATCTGGCTGTCCGGTGTGATTAGGTGGTCGATGATTGCGCGACAGCAGATCGCTGCGTTGCCGCGCGAAGCACTGTGAAGCCCAGCAATCCGGACAAGACAGACCCGGCGATCACGCCCAACCGCACAGCGTTCATCGTTTCATCCGCCCCAAAGGCGAGAGAGCCGATAAAAAGGCTCATCGTGAAGCCAACACCGGTCAAACAGGCGACGCCGTAGATATGTTGCCAGGTCACCCCAACAGGCAGGCGCGCCACGCCGCTTTTCACGCCAATCCAGGTGGCCGCCAGCACGCCGGCCTGCTTGCCAAGGAAAAGGCCCGCGGCGATGCCAATTGTCAGCGGCTGGGTCAGATCGGCCAGCGACAGCCCGGCAAGGCTGACCCCGGCATTGGCAAACGCAAACATCGGCAGGATCAGGAAGGCCACCCAAGGGTGCAACGCGTGCTCCAACTTATAGAGCAGCGCTTTGTCACCGTGCTTTTCCTTAAGCGGAATCGTAAGCGCGACAAGCACGCCCGCAAGTGTCGCATGGACGCCGGATTTCAGCACAAAGACCCACATGAACACACCAATGATAATGTAGGGCGCACTTCGCTGGACGCCCATCCGGTTCAAGGCCACGGCCAGGGCAAAGCCGAGCATCGACAGGGTTAGCGCGTTGGCGGACAGCTCCGACGTGTAAAAAACCGCGATGATAACGATCGCTGCAAGGTCGTCGATGATCGCAACAGCCAGCAGGAAAACCTTAAGCGCCATCGGCACCCGCTTTCCCAGCAGCGCAAGGATGCCAAGCGCAAAAGCGATGTCGGTCGCCGTAGGGATCGCCCAGCCGGACAGGTTTTCCGGCGTGCCCCAATTGAACGCGACAAAGACCAATCCAGGCACGGCCATGCCACCGACCGCAGCAAGAATTGGCAGAGCCGCCTTATCAAAGCTCGACAGCTCCCCCATCAAAACCTCGCGCTTGATCTCAAGGCCGACGAGGAAAAAGAAGATCGCCATCAACCCGTCATTGATCCACAAAAGCGCCGGTTTGGAGATTTCAAAACTGCTGACACCAAAGCGGATATTGGTGTTCAGAAACGTGTCATAGAACACCGACAAAGGGGTGTTCGCGGCCAGCATCGCCAGCAACGCAACACCCATAAGCACCAGCCCGGCACTGGCTTCGAGTTTCATAAAGTCTTGTATGCGTGAAAGTGTTCGTTCCAAGGGGGGGCTCCGTCCGGTTCATTTGGGTCCCGCCGGTATCTCTTGCGCAGCGCATACTTTCAAATATATATAAACTAAACTTTACATAGGTCTGGACTATATAATGCGACCGACCCTCCGCCAATTGGAATACATCGTTGCTGTGGCCGAAACCGGCCGGATCGGCCTTGCTGCCGCGCAGCTTAATGTCAGCCAGCCAAGCCTTTCAGCCCAGCTTTCCGAGGTCGAGGCAGATCTTGGTGTGACCCTATTTCAACGCGGGCGCATTGGCGCCAAAATCACACCTATCGGGGAAGAAGTCGTCCGCCGCGCGCGCTTGATCCTGCATGATCACCAGGATTTACGCAGTGCCTCCCAAGGAAGCGGGATTTTCCTCGGCAGGCTGCGCCTCGGTGTTTTGCCGTCAATCGGACCTTATCTGCTGCCCGGCGTCGTCCAGCGTCTGCATGCAGAACACCCGAGCTTTCGTCTGGTGGTGCGCGAAGAAAACACCCGTGACCTTGGCGAAGGTCTGCGCAGCGGGCGGCTCGACATGATAATCTCAACCCCCGGGGATCACCCCGGCGCGCGGCATTCGCATCTTTTCACGGAACGGCTTTGGGCGGCGATGGCGTTGGATCAACCACTTGCCCGAAACACGGGGCCGGTGCAGCTTCGGGCGCTGAAAGATCAGACCTTCCTGACGCTTGGAACCCGGCACCGGCTTTCACATATCGTCGCGGGACTCGCCAGTCGCGCAGGCGGGCGCGTGTCGGACGAATACGAAGGTACAAGCCTTGACGCCATCCGCCTGATGGCTGCCAGCGGCGCCGGAATTGCCGTGCTGCCCAGCATCTATGCGGCCACCGAAGCGCGCCGCGGCACCGACGTCAGCCTGCGCGTATTAGAACACCCCACCGCCAACCGCGACATCGCCCTGATCCAACCGCTGCTACCAGAACCCCGCCCCGGCAGCGACGTCCTGGCTGAGATACTGCAAAGGGAAGCAACACGGATCATGGAGGCCTGGCCGGGCTAGGTTTTCTGGGGATAACTGGGTGGCGTGGGAGTTCGCAGATGAGATGTTTCCAGTCTACGGCTCAGGAAGACCAAGCTACAAGCAAAAGGCCGAAGATTGTCGCTCGCTGGACGTGAACCGCCTGCACCGCGAAGGCTGTTTGCATCCCGGTCAGAGCGGAAGCTGGGTTTGGTCTCGCAATGGCGAGGAAGTCGGACGGATAGGTTACCAAGCAAAGGAAGGGCAATTGGTCCTAGATTACCGCGTGCACCAATATGGCGGCGACTGGGAGCCAATCAACCAACCTATCCCAATAACCCACACAGATTGCCACTAAGGCAATACACGCCCGTGTTTTCTTTGCCCGGGCGCGGTCAATGGGCTGGTGATAACGACGTAGATTGGCATTACATTGATCCCGGGGAACCCCAGCAAAATGGCTTCATCGAGTCTTTCAACGGCAGCCTGCGGGACGAGTTGCTGAACGAAGAGCTGTTCGACACTTTAGACGATGCCCGCCGCAAAGTGGCCCTCTGGCGATACGACTACAACAATGTCAGGCCGCACTCGTCGCTCGGAAACCAAACACCCGAAAAAGCGCGTCGTGCGCTTGAGCAATTTGAGGGCTCCGCGCACGACCACTGCCAGACAGTTGTTTGTGAAGCAAACAACGAGAGGGCGCTTGCCCAAACTGGCGTTGAAGAATATGAAATCCAAACCCGCAAACTCTCGTTATGAATGAGGGAGCCTCGGGGAGCAGGTCACGGGCCATCACCCTTGAAGAGAAAAAGACAGCCGCGATCGTCGGTGCGTTTGGCTTTATGATTGCGATGACCGCATTCACCTTTATCGGCGGTTCGATCCTGGCGGTGTTTGGCATCTCGCTGCCGGCGTTCCGACTTGCCGGCGGGTTTTTGCTGTTGCTGATCGCGCTTTCGATTGTCGGGTCAGACCGCATCATGTCGAGCGCGGCGGAACGGCGCTGGCCCTCGGTATCGTGCCGCTGACCATTCCGATCCTTGCCGGCCCCGGTGCCATCAGCGCGGTTGTTCTGTTTGCTACCAATCACGACGGCATCAGCCACCGGATTGTCACAGCATTGGTGTTGCTGGCCGTTGCCCTAACGGTGTGGGTGCAGTTGCGCCTGGCGATTGCCGCTGACAAGCTGATCACGCCAAACATGGCGCTGGTTTTCAACAAGGTGATGGGGCTTTTGGTGGCGGCAATCGCCTTTGAATTCATCATGGACGGCATCGCCGGGCATTTCCCCGACCTCAACACCCTGCATTGATTTCGCGTAAACCCTTGGCGTGGTCGCCGGGACCGCGCTAAGCTGGTGCCAAGCGAACACGGCGACTCAGCGCCACAACAGGAGGAAGAACATGCAACACTGGCTCAGAACCACGATGCTGTCAGGTGCGATTGCGCTTGGCGCGGTGCTGGCGGCCCATGCGGCGCAGACCGATATCACCATCGGTATGCAGCTTGAGCCGCCCAATCTTGACCCGACCGGCGGTGCCGCAGCGGCGATTGACGAGGTGGTTTATGCCAATGTTTTTGAGGGGCTGACGCGCTATCAGGCCGATGGCGCGATTGCCCCGGCGCTGGCGGAAAGCTGGGATATTTCGGACGATGGGCTGGTTTACACCTTCCATCTGCATTCCGGCGTCAAGTTCCACGACGGCACCGATATGAACGCTGACGACGTGAAATTCTCACTTGACCGCGCGCGGGCGGAAGACAGCACGAACGCTCAGAAAGCGCTGTTTGCCGGGATCGCCAGTGTTGAGGTGGTTGATCCGCTGACGGTGAAAATCACCCTGTCCGGGCCAAATGGCGGTTTCATCACCAACATGGCCTGGGGCGATGCGGTGATCGTGGCCCCTGAAAGCATCGCCAATGCCGCGACCAGCCCGGTCGGGACCGGCCCGTTCAAGTTTTCAAACTGGGTGCAGGGCGACCGGATCGAGATCGTCAAAAACCCCGATTACTGGGGCGCACCGGTGGCGCTGGACAAAGCGACGTTCAAGTTCATTTCCGACCCGACAGCGGCCTTTGCGGCGATGATGGCCGGCGATATCGACGCCTTCCCGGGCTATCCAGCCCCCGAAACCCTGCCGCAGTTCGAGTCCGATCCGCGGTTCACCGTGATCGGTGGCAATACCGAGGGCGAGACCATCCTCAGCACCAACAACAAGATGCCGCCTTTTGATAATGTCAAAGTGCGCGAGGCGCTGGCCCATGCGATCAATCGCCAGGAAATCATCGACGGTGCCATGTTCGGCTATGGCACACCGATTGGCACGCATTTTGCGCCGCACCATCCGGATTACGTCGATCTGACCGCCAATTCCAACTATGACCCGGAACTGTCGAAAAAGCTGCTGGCCGAGGCTGGCTATCCCGACGGGTTCAAAACCACGCTGAAACTGCCGCCGCCATCCTATGCACGTCGGGGCGGTGAAATCATTGCGGCACAGTTGCGCGCTGTTGGGATTGATGCCGAGATCAGCAATCTGGAATGGGCACAATGGCTGGAGCAGGTGTTCAAAGGCAAGGATTACGGCCTGACCATCGTTAGCCATACCGAGCCGATGGATATCGGCATCTATGCCCGGCCGGATTACTATTTCCAGTATGACAACCCGGCGTTTCAGAAGCTGATGGAAGACCTCAACGCTGCCACCGATCCGGCAGCACGGTCGGCCATTCTGAAACAGGCGCAGACGATGATTTCCGAGGAGTACGTCAACGGCTACCTGTTCCAACTGGCACGGACCAGCGTGATCAATGCCAATATCAAGGGCATGTGGGAAAACTCACCCACGCAGGCCAATGACCTGACCGGGGTAAGCTGGGCCGATTAAGTCGGCGCGGCATCGCCAGAAAAACCGAAACCCCGGCTGTGTGCCGGGGTTTTCCTTTTCGATTTGCCAAATCAAAAGTAGTGCACGATCTGCAACAGGGCCGATTGCGATGGTCCGGAAAATATGCCCGACCCGACCGTGGTTTCGCGGCCCCCAAACTCTGTCCCATCACCGCCAAACGGATGGACATAGTTGAAGACCAGATTGGTGTTGTCGCCCAACGTGTAATTGATCGTTAGCCCGGCCAATGTGCTGCCATCCATCAGGCTGATGATCGCGTTAGGCGCAAGGCTAAGATCGGCGGTCATTGCGATGTTGCCCCCCAGCGACAGGAAATCCTGCCCGGCATAAAACACCTGCCCGGTGGCCATGCGCTTGGTCAGGCTGGCGGGCAGGGCGGCCAGGGTCACACCGGAACCAACGCCAAAGCCGTTGTGAAAGTACTCAGCGAAGTATGAGATATTCCAGTCCCCAAGCGTGCCGTAATTGGAAATATTGAACAGCCAACTGGGATGCACAGCGCCACTGGCCAGCGTCCAGTGGACATACTCGGCGTTCCAACTGGCCTCGCCCAGGGGGCCGCTTAAACTGGCGGCGGCGACATTGTCACCCCGGTCACGCGCATACATCAGGCTGCCGTCAAGAACGCCGAAATTGCTGCGCGCGCGCACAGCATAGGTGCTGGAATTAAAGGCAATCGGCCCGCCAAGGGTGGCGGCACGCGGCACCGCGATGACCTGAATATCCGCGCCATTGTCAAACAGATACTGGCCGTAAACCATATCTGCACCGGCCTTATAACTGGTATCAACCGCGTTCGGGGAAAACGGCGCGACGATATCGCCGGGGTGAAACACCATGCCGCTGCCCCATGTGATCGCCTGACGGCCAACCCGCAGCACCAGATTGTTGGTGGTATAGCTGATGGACAGCCGGTCGATTGTATTGGTGACGCTGCCGGTCGCGGTGCTGGACAAAGTGCTGGTCAGGTTGAACAGGGTCGCAGGCACCGGGGTTGGCAGAAACGGTGCAAGCGCGGTTGCCAGTGCCACATCATCACCGTGGGCGAAATTCAGTTGTGAATGGACCTCAACGCGTAAATCGCCAAAGGATTTGTCCCACATCAGGCGCGCGCTGCCGGTCTGGCTGAACCGCGCCGGATACCCAAGCGAGGTTGCAAGGCTAGACGCATCCGACCAGCCGCCGTTTAACCCGGCTTGCAGGCGGATCTTGAACCCCTCGGCCTCGGCCGGGGCGGCAAGGCACAGGGCGATGATAAAACTAGCTGTGCGTATCACTGGCGATCCTTCCGTCAAGCATTTCGATATGGCGTTTGCTGTGTTCCATCACCCGCGGGTCATGAGTGCCAATCACGAATGTCGTACCCAGATCCTGGTTGAGTTTGTACATCAGGTTAACCAGTTCCAGCGCGCTTTTGGAATCAAGGTTCGCCGTCGGTTCATCCGCCAGCACGATGCCGGGGCGCGAGACCAGCGCACGCGCCACCGCCACGCGCTGTTGCTGCCCGCCTGACATCGCGCACGGGCGGCGGTTTTCCATGCCGTTCAAGCCAACCTCGGCCAGCGCGACCAGCGCGCGGTCATGGCGTTCCTTGGCGGGGCAGCCCTGCAATTCCAGCACGAATTCGATGTTTTCGCGCGCCGACAGCACCGGGATCAGATTGAACGCCTGAAAGACAAATCCAATCCGGTTCAGCCTGAGGTCAGACAGCGCCGACTTGCTGAGCTGGCTTAGTTTCTGCCCCTCGATCGACACTTCGCCGGTGCTGGGCTGATCAAGGGCACCGATCATGTTCAACAGCGTGGTTTTACCAGAGCCCGACGGCCCGGCAAGAGTGGCAAAATCACCCGGCGCGATTTCCAGATCGACATCGCGCAAGGCATGAACCGCCAGTTCGCCTTTGCCGAAGGTCTTGCCAATGCCCTGGCAGCGTACAATCGCAGTCATCTTGTCAGTTCCTTGTTATGTCTCATGGCGCATCGCCTCGACCGGGCTTGATTTCGCAGCTCGTCTTGCGGGCCAAAGGGCAACCAGAATGCCCAATAGCCAGATGATCAGCGAAAAGATCACAAAGCTGGCCAGATCAAATTTCATATAGACCATCTCGCCACCGCCGGCCATTTCGACCCCAGCGGCAAAACCCGACAGGTCGATGCCGCCATAAAGCGCCCAGATCGACAGGCTGGAAATCACGATACCAACGACCACCCCAGCCCCGACCAGCATCGCGCTTTCCAGGCTGACCATCAGCAAGACCAGCCTTGGTTTCATCCCCAATGCGCGCAGCAGACCAAATTCATGGGTGCGTTCAAACACCGCCATCAACTGGGTGTTGACGATGCCAATCGCCATCATCGAAAACACCACGCCCAGCCAGATATAGATGAATATCCCCATATAGCTGTCGGTGCTGGCCAGAAACAGGTTCAGCTCTTTCCAGCTGCGCACATCCAGATCGGGCGCGGCGGTTCTGAGGCTGTCAAAGGCCTGATCAAGATCGGCCTCGGGCGTCAGAGTGACGACGATCTGGGCAATCTTATCATCAAGGCCGACAAAGCGCTGGGCGGCGTTGCGGCCGGTGAAGGCAAAGAAATCCTCGGTTCCCTGATCGGCGTCAAACAGGCCGATCACGTCAAAGCTCTGCTCCGATAGGGTGCCGTCCTGGTTTTGCGACATCAGGATCACCCGTCGCCCAAGCCCGGTTTTCAACCGCTCAGCCAGATGCAAGCCAAGAACCACAGTGTCGTCATCCAGGTCGGTCAGATACCGCCCCTCGGCCAGTTTGCCGGGGAGGGTTGATATCAGACGCTCATCCGCCGGATCGACGCCCAGGATGTTGATCGGCAGGGTTTTATACTCGCTTTGCACCACGCCCGGCAGTTGCAGCCGGGTTGTCCAGGCGGCAATCATCGGCCCGTTCAGCGCCTCCAACAGCGCCGCTGTCGGTGGCGTCATCAAGGTATCAATGCTGGGATCGTCCATATAGCCAACCGCGTGGATCTGACCGGCACCCAGCAGCAGTTTCAGCGTCGCGTCCTTGCTGGATTGCATCCAGGCATTCAGGAACGAGTTGAAAAACAGCACCGACCACAGCCCGACACTGACGACAATCAGGGTGATCGCCGTGCGACGGGAGTTGCGCCAAAGATTGCGCCAGGCCAGCGGCACGAAAGTTTTCAGGATGCTGCTGTTCATGATGCCATCGCCGATACGGGTTCCAGGCCAAGCACGCGGCGATAAGGGACGACCCCCAGAATCGCGATTGCGGCGACAATAGCCCCCGGCCCGATAAGAACCCGAAACGGGGTCATGTCGGGATAGATCCGACTGGGCAGCCCCCACTGGGCGTAAACTTCATCCATGCCTTCGATCAGGATGCCAACCGACTGAACATATCCGGTCACGATCACCCCAAGAGCAACGCCGATGCCGTTGCCGACCAGCGACAGGAAAATCATTTCCATCCAGACCATCCGCCCGATCTGGCCGGGTTTCATGCCCACCGCCAGCAACACGCCAAATTCGCGGGTGCGTTCCAGTACCGACATGTAAAGGGTGTTGAGGATGATGAACACGACCACCACAACCAGCGTGACATACATCAAGATCGCAGTGCTGAGATCAAGCGCGATTGCTTGTTTGACGGCTGGCTGAAGCTCAGCCCAGTCCAGATAGACGACGCCGTGTTTAGTCGCCAACGCCCGAAGACGCGGTTCAGCCAGTTCGACATCTGCCAGTTTCGCGCCCGAGACGGCGACGATATTGCTGGCCCCGTCCATCAGAAAACCGTCCTTGAACCGGTCAAGCGGCATCTGCGCGATCTGGCGGTCAAGCTCTGGCACGTTGCTTTTGAAAATGCCGACCAGTGTCAGCACATCGGCGGCAACCGATCCGTCCATGCCGGACCCCAACATGGTGACGGGATCGCCTAGGTCCAGACGCAGATTGCGCGCCAGGCCATCGCCCAGAACAATGGCGTTGCTGTCATCCGCCGTCAGGGCGCGGCCCTGTTTCACGAGGCTGGACAGGGTGCTGATCTGCGCCTCGCGCACAGGGTCAATGCCGATAACGGCGGCGGCAAAGCTGCGCTCCCCATTGGCCAGAAGGACAAAGCCGTTGCTGCGCTCGGCCGCGGCAGTGATGCCGGGGATATCGGCCAAATCGGCGATCAAAGCTATGGCGTCCGGGATGACCTTGGAAATCTCAGGATCGTCCTTGTAGCCCTCGGGCTGAAACTGGCCGTAGCCGTCGCTGATTTTCAGCATGCTGGATTTCATCGTGTCATAGCTGCCAAGCTGAAACGACAGCATGAACACCAGCAACATCGACGTGAACGCCATCCCCACCATCGACAGTGAAGTGCGGATCGGCTGACGCCAGATATTGCGCCAGGCAAGGGCTGCAATCATTGGTCAGTCCCTCGGATTTTCAAGGTTGGAGCGGGTGAACAGATAGCCGGGCACGTTGATGTTAAACTCGGCCTGGGTCGTGGTCACGCGGGTAAACTGCCCCGGTTTGGCATCGGTGCGCATGGTCATTACCGTCGGGTAGGGACGCCCGCCCAAATTGGAAATCCGATCAGCGGTCATCACCCGCACCCGCTTGCCCAACTGGTCGAAATACTCGACCGAATAGATCACACCATCGGTGCGGATCGACAGCACTTGCTTGCCCCAGACCACCGGCACGCCGCGCTTTGGGGTGCTTTCGATCACATGCACCTTGTGGCCCCCGGCGGTTTTGGTGCCAAGCATCTTGTGGGTGTAATCGTTGATCACCTTTTCTGAGCGCGACAGGTCATCATAGGAAAAATCCGACCCCATCCAGCTTTGCGACATAGCGCTGGCCGGCAGCTTGATCACCTGGTTTAGCTTGGGATTGAAAACATAGGTCGACTTGCCCAGCTGCAAGGTCGCGTTGCCCGCATCCCGCGCCGGGGCGGTGAAACGCACCAGTGCCTTGTCATCGCCCTGGGTCCAGCTTTCCAGCGTCATCTTGCGGGTGCCGTTGGACCGTTTGACCAGCATTTCGGTAACCGAGTGCGAGCTGCGTGCCCGCCAGTTGTCAAAGGCGGTCTTCAGAATACTGCGTGCGTCCTGGGCCAGTGCAGGGCCTGCCAGCAAGGGCAGAAATCCGGCCGAAAGCGTGAAAACAGCGGTCGTGCCGATGAAGTTGCGGCGGGTTGTTGAATGGGTCATTATCTTCCCCTAGCAAGGTTGTCGCAGTCGATACCAAATGCTTGCTTAACGAATGACGCTGGGTTAAACAGCTTGTGGACCACGTGGTCCACTACTGGGTAATCAGGTCGGAAGGCGTTGTCAAGCAGGTGACAAAACATCCATCTCAGAAACTTTCTGCGGAAAAGCGCGCCGATTTGTTTGCGGTCGCAAGTGGTGAGTTTGCGGCCCACGGTTTCGCGAAATCCTCGCTTAACCGGATTATTTCGCAAGTCGGTATGAGCAAATCGTCCTTTTACCACTATTTCAGCAACAAGGCCGATCTGTTCCAGCAGACCCTGGAAAACGCGATTGAACCCTTTTTGGCGGCGCGCGACAGCTTTGATCTTAACGCGTTAACGGCTGACACATTCTGGTCCGTCATGGAAAGCCAGACCCGCGAAATGGCGGTGGCGGCAAACCAATCCCCTGAGCTGGTGATGATCGGGCGGATGTTCTATCGCAGCTTTGATAACCCGGAAGAGCAGGCGTTGACCAAGGACTTCATGGAACAGTCAACCATGTGGTTGGTGGAATTGATAAGGCACGGTCAGACGCTGGGCCTGTTGCGGACCGATTTGCACGAAAACCTGTTGTTTGACGCCTTCATGACCGTCAGCATGGCAATGGAGCGCTGGATTCTGGCGAACTGGGAAACCCTGTCAGATGCCGAGCGGTTGGAGCTTAGCGACAAGACCTTTGATATGTTCAAACGCGTTTTGAAGGCTTAGCCGCAGCACTTGGAAGATAAGTCCGCCAGCCGGTCAGATATCGCAACCATCCGGTCAAGGATCTCAACCGCGAAATCAATATCTTCGGTTGAGATGTTCAATGGCGGCGTCAGGCGGATGATGTTTGAGAAATAGGACAGGTA